>JAEWGS010000098.1 GCA_023388205.1 Bacillota bacterium | reverse complement strand
CTTATTAAAGTTAAACGATGAAACCCTTTTTGTCAAAGGCTTCTCGCTTTTTTTGTCTCTTTCAAAAGAAAATGATCGGCTCAAAACTCTTGAACCGGGCGTTTAGGCGGGCCGACAAAATCTTTTTCCCTAAACTTCGCCGCGCCCTAAAGCTTGCTGTGCCCTAAACTTCGCCGCGCCCTCACACTTGTTTCGCTCAACTTGGCTTCAATCCTCCCAATCGAGCTCAGCCAATGCGGCAAAGGGTGAATCCTTAGATGGCGGTGGCGCATCATGGCCGGAAAGACCATTTCCCTTTTCGCTCCGATCCTCTTTTGTATCGAGACAAAAGCTTTCACAAACGAAAGGTTGGGGTTGCGCAAAAGCCGTCATTTCATGCAGCCACAAAGACACATTAAATTGTCGATGCTCAAGTTCATAAGCAAGGGTCGCTTCGCCTGTCGGATGACGCTCAGGGACATAAAGGCTCGGATGATCCACATAGATCACGAGGCTGCTTTTTATTTCGCGCGATAAATCTCTTTGGCAGCGATCACAAAGCCCTTCGTAGATAAAACGAAGTTCTCCTTCCAAACTCAAGCTCTGTTCACGAAAAAGAAAGGCGCCCTGAAAACTCAGTTGATGGACTTGCTTTAGGCGCTCATCTTCAGGTTCGAGCGCCACAATCTCCGCGTCACTCAGCGGATCTATGTTCAACTCTAGGCGCTTCTCTTTTCCATTCAACAAAGCGGATAGATCGATCCATTCAATCATCTTGCCTCTCCTTATTAAAAACGAGCTCAAAATTAAAGACGAGCTCAAAGCGAACACAAGCCGCGTGTAATTTCATCCTCTTGAGCTTAAGCCCCTTCTGTGGGCTCACCATCAGCTTCACCTAAAGCGTCCGCCTGATAGGGGACTTCCTCTGCCGCAATCAGCAAGGACACCGCATCCGTCGCGCCCGCCTCCATGAAGCCTCGCCCAAGGTCGTTCGCCGGATCGCTTCCGGGCAAAGCTTCGACCACTTCCGCATCCACCTGTTCCAAGGTCTGTTCAATCAATTCGCTCGTCGCTTCAATGGGCTGGCCTTGCGTCGCAACCGCATGCCCCACGATCTGGGAGACCGGCGATTGGGCTATTGAAGCCCCCTTTTGTATTTGCTCCTGCCCCTGGCTCGATGCTTTTGCCCCTCCCTTTTTCTTCTCAGAGGTCATAAAAAAGGGCGTCTTCAAATCGCTGCAATCAACTGTTTTCAGTGGCGCCCCATGTCTCAAGGCCGCGATCTTTTTCCCCGCGCGTAAGTAAAAGCGCGTCACAAAGTCAGCGGTAAAAATAGCCAAAGCGATCAGCCCCGCCGTCAAAAGCGTCAGCCTCATGTTGTAATCTGCCAGCCCCACCTCTTCGCGGAGCAAAAAATAAACCGCTCGATAAATCGGAATTCCCGGCACCAGACAAAACAAAGAAGGCAGCAAGATGACCGTCACCGGCGTTTTCGCTCGCCTCGCTAAAACCTGCGCACAAAGGGCGATAAACAAAGCCGAAAAATAAACGGCAGGCGGCTCGCCACCGATCGAACGAATCATCAGATAAATCCCCCAACTCAGCACCGCAATCGAACCACAAACAGCGCGCAAGGATCTCGGCGCATCAAAAATCATCGCCGCGGTCAACACAGCAAAAAAAGCGCCCGCCAATTGAATTAAAACTTGGATCACATTTGATTCAGGCGTCATCTTCCCTCCTCAGATATAAGCGCCAAAGGTCGACAGTGCCAAACCAACGCCGATCGCCAAAGCGGTCGCCGTAAAAATAGCCTCCATCGCACGCGCCGACGCTGAAATGTAATCGCCTTGGATAATGTCGCGAATTGCATTTGTAAAAGCCGTACCTGGAAACAGGGGCATCAATGCGCCCGCAATAACAATATCCATAGAGGCTCCAGGGAATAGATATCTTTGGGATAAGACCGCCGCCAGACCGCCCAAAAAACTCGAAAGCAAGTTAGCCACAAAGCCCTCGATGGACACAAAGGTCACCAATAGATTCACCGCAATAACGCCAATCGCCACAGGCACCGCGCAAAACGCATTGATCAAATCGCCACTTAGAAGTAGCGCAAAAGAACAGATCATCACGATGATCGAAACATTTTTTTCGACCGTTCCATACACAGGTTTTTCGAGGTCGTTCATCCTTCTGGCTGCTTCTTTGAGAGAAATCTTGTGGGCGACCAAATCTCTAGACACCTGATTCACTTCTGCGATACGCGTCAAATTCAAAGTGCGCCGTCTAATCCGCCGCACTTGTGTCAAAGGAGGCGCATCTTCGACCATCACGGTCGCCATGATACTCGTTCCCAAAGCGTTCACGTCATAATCACTCGCCCCGCAGAGGCGCAAAAGCACACACATGGTGTCTTCAACACGGTAGGTTTCCGCTCCAGAACTCAGCAAAATAGATCCGGCTTGCATCGCAATCGCCATACAAGCTTCTGGGGTAATTTGGTCATCCGTCGGCAGCTCTCGCGGATTGATCGTTTCTACAGGCGCTTCTTTTCTTAATAGCATGCCGCCTCTCCTTTTTTGCAGGCATCGTCCTCAAATCAGGCATCGTCCTCAAATAGTGTACACGATGCGAGCCTTAACAAGCCTCACAAGAATTGCTAAGCTCAAACAAGCCGTGCTTTAATTTGCCGAGACTGATTCTTGCCCCCTCAAAGTCTCACTCATTTTTAGCCTCTTTATTTACGCGTTCTTTTATTAGGATAAAGAATTGAAATCATCGATTCTGGAGGTAAATATGCGTTACGCCATCATCACGGGCGCTTCTTCAGGTCTCGGCCAAGAGTGCGCACGTCAATTAAACCAAAGGTCTCGCGACAAAGAGATTGAAAGCATCGACTGCTTTTGGCTCGTCGCAAGGCGTCAAGATCGCCTGGATCGTCTCGCCAAAGAACTCAATGCCCCCTGTCGCATCTTTGCCCTAGATTTAGAAGATGCCACCCAAAGACAAAGCCTCATCAAGGCAGCCGAAGAAGCCTGTTCGGCGGGTGACCAGTTGGATTGGCTGGTACTGGCTGCAGGTTTTGGGAAAAAAGGCGCCTTTGCCGAAACAAAGGATCAGGCCGTCTCGATGGTCGAAGTCAACTGTGTCGCGCTAACAGATTTACTCGCCCACTTACATCCTCTCGTAGGTGAAGGGCGCATCTTATTATTCGCCTCAGTCGCCGCCTTCATGCCCCAGCTGGGCTTTGCCGTTTACGCCGCGAGTAAATCCTACGTTCTGAGTCTCTCAAGAGCCCTGCACGCCGAAGGTCCCGCCTCGGTCACAGCAGTCTGCCCCAACCCCGTCGCTACAGAATTTTTTGATCGTTCGGGACAGGTGCCTCAAGGCATCAAGCGGATTGGGATTGAAAAAGCTGAAAAGGTCGTTTCGCGAGCGCTCACAAAAGCCCAAAAGCGCCGCCCCGTGTCGATCAGCTGCCTGCCTGCACGCCTCATTGCCTTTGTTTCCAAAATACTTCCCGTTTCTTGGCTTTTGGCCGCACAAAAAGGGCTCGGGATTTATCGATAAATTCAGCTAGAAGCCCCTTCAGCTAGAAGCAAAATGCAAAGCTGCATACAAAAAAGGAAGCCTTGGCTTCCTTTTTTGCGTTCGCCTTTCATCTGTGAACTTAAGACTTATTCGTTGACCCGTCTCTTCACTCGAAGAATCAAGCAGCCCACGAGCGTCAAAGACAAGAACATCCACAGCATCGCTTGCCCCGATTCACCCGTCTTTGAGATGGGCTTGGGCGTTG
>JAEWGS010000014.1 GCA_023388205.1 Bacillota bacterium | reverse complement strand
TTCATAAATCGCATCTCCCAGCCAAGCTAAAGTACTGACCGGAAGTTGGGAACTATCGCCTACCACCTCGATCGACTGACATGAAAGAATATCTTGTCCTTCCATCTCACCCCACCTTAATAATCTGAGGCCCTTGTGGCGTATCCTTGATTCCGTACCCCGCTTCTTGAATCAAATCACGGTAGTGATCTGCCGCCTGAAAATCTTTTTGAGTGCGCGCTTCTTGTCTCGCCTGAACCCACTCTTTGATCTGTTTTGGAATTTCATCCTCTTCGTCGAAATACAAACCCAATACATCGAGGCACTCTTTTATATGCTCATAGAAACACGAAACGTTCTCTTTTGTCTTTAACTCATCTCCTGCATCACAAAGATGGTAGGTGTGTAAAAACTTAAAGAGTTCTCCCAATGCCCCCGGCGTATTCAAATCATCTCGCAAAAGGTCAAAAAACGCTTGATGATGGGCCTTGCACTTCTCTTCGATCGATTCAGTCAAAGCGCCCTGCGGCAACTTATTCTGCATAAAGGTCATCCGCTCGAGCGACTCTCTGATCTTCAAAAGGCTGGTCTTCGCCTCAGGCAGGGACTTGGACGTAAAATTCATCGTTGTTCGATACTGAGCCGATAAAATGTAATAACGCAAAGTGTCATATCCATATTCTTCACCAATCGCCTTGACACTTCTGATGTTGCCCAAAGATTTGCTCATTTTTTCTTGATCCATCGTGATATAGGCGTTATGCAACCAGTATCTGGACAAGGGCTCATGGAAGCAGCACTCTGATTGAGCGATCTCGTTTTCATGATGCGGGAAAATGAGGTCCTGTCCGCCGCCGTGAATATCAATGGTGCCCCCAAAGATCTTTCGGATCATCGCAGAACATTCAATATGCCATCCCGGTCGTCCTGCCCCAAAAGGTGCAGGGTAAGATGGTTCACCCGGACGCGCGAACTTCCACAGCGCAAAATCCGCCCGACTGCGTTTGTCATCCACCTCGTAACTCAGCGTACGGCTCCCGGAAATCATTTCGCTGTGGTCTAATTTGGTCAGCTTGCCATAGTCAGGGTCTGCTGACACGTCAAAATAAACGCCCTCTGTCGAAACGTAAGCCACATTTAACTCAATCAGTTGCTGGATCATCGAAACAATCTCATCTATGGTTTGAGTTGCTCTCGGTGTCTCGTCGGGCTTCAAAACAGCAAGGGCATCGCGCTCCTTTTCAAACCATTCAATGCAGCGTGTCGCCACGTCTTGAACCGAGACGCCTTCTTCATTCGCTTTACGAATAAGTTTGTCATCAATATCGGTATAGTTCATCGCAAAGCGTACGCGATAACCATCGTGAATCAACAAGCGACGCAAGACATCAAAAACAAGCAGAGGTCTCGCATTACCGATGTGCACGTGGTCATAAACCGTTGGACCGCAGACGTAAATAGAAACTTCGCCCTCTTTGAGCGGTTCAAAAAGCATCTTTTCATGCCCCAAGGTGTTATAAAGCCACAGTTGTGGTCGTTCTTGCGGTTTCACAGTGCGGCCTTCCGCCCCTTTTGTCACGTGCGCTCGTTCCGCCATACGTCCTCCAAAAAAATCATAAAAAAAGCACTCCGGACATGACCCCTCTTGACACCTCGCTTATGTGCAAGGTGGATGCCCTGCAACGGTTGTTTGTCTTCCCATCAAAGTGGGCTTGACATCCTTCCGTATTAACCCGGGCTTCCGTTTCTGTCATGCAGGTTCAAAACAGAGCCACACCCTTCATGCCTCTTGAGTATATCACGCCTCACAGAAAAATCTCATTCTTGTCTCACTGAAATAGCTCTCTTTTTTACAAAGTTTGGTCGTCGGAAAATGGGCCTGATTGGGGCTGTCTGGATAGTGCTGCGTCTCAAAACAAATGCCCGCATATTTTCCATACTTCACGCCGCCTTTTCCCTGCCGCTCGGTCAAAGCCCCCGCCATATAAACTTGGATCGCCGGCTCCGTCGTTAAAATTTGCATGCGAAGTCCTGTTGCTTTCGAAAAAAGCTCAGCCTGGGCCCTGTGTTTTATAAAATCCAAATCCCCCAATTCAATCTGGCGCTTCAAAATCAGATTATGATCCAGCCCTCGACCTTTGAGTGATGCGCCATCTGCGACAAGGGACGCGATCGAACGCAGACTTTGACAGTCAAAATCTTTTTCTTTGATCGACCGAATTTCTCCTGTCGGGATCATGAACTCATCCACTGGCGTATAAAAAGAAGCTTCCACACGCACCTCTTGATCCAATACCGATGCCGACTGATGCCCGCTTAAATTCCAGTAACTATGATTAGTTAAATTCACCCATGTATCCTGATCTGTACTCATTTCATAGCGAATTCCAAGCTCTTTAGCCTCATTCCAAGAAAAACTCACTCTGAAACGACGGTGCCCGGGGAATCCGCCCTCTCCATCTTTCGCCTCATAAAGGAAGCTCACTGCATCATGATTCACAGTTTCGATCTGGAAAATCTTATGATCAAAACCCGCACTTCCGCTGTGTAAAGTATTGCTCCCCTCATTGGCATCCAAATGATAGATTCGGTCCAAATCTTTAATCTGAGCCTGAGCCAAGCGATTGGCGTAAGGTCCGATTGTCGCACCCAAGCAAGCGTCTGAATGCATATAAGTTTCCAAATCCTCATAACCTAGACACACATCCTGATTGTCCCCATGTCGATCTTTGAGCGTCAAAGATAAGATCGTCGCGCCCCAATTTGTCAGCACTAACGACTCATCCGCCTCATTCGTCAAGGTCAATCGTTCAATGAGCTGTCCATTAACTTCGCCCCACACTTTCCTGAGAACGTTTTTCATATGCCCTCCATTTATTTTTGCAAATCCATTTTAATCATTTGATTTTTTAGCTCTACTTCTTTTCAGCCTGACTTCGCTGATCAAAAACGCCGGATTGAAGTCAGACGCCAAAATTCATCCTTAAAACCACCTTTTGACAACGTTTTTTGAGACCGCCTTTGAAGCTAAAGCCCAAGACTTTTTGATCCCTCGGCTCAAGCTTTGAATCTATTTTGCCACGCAGCATCGTGAATTTGCCAAGACAGGCTAAGTATTTACTGTGCCTAAGCCCGCGTGTCCTGATGAGCACACCAAAGCCGTCACCTCTTTCGCGCCCACGGCGTAAATCGCTTTAGCCGCTGAAGTTAAAGATGCACCGCTTGTCATCACATCGTCGACCAAAAGCACATAGCGATCTTTCAGTTGCGTCTCCGCCTCAAAAGCGAGCGCGACATTTTGCATACGTTCTTCGCGTGAACTCATTTCACTTTGACGCTGAGTATACTTAGGGCGAGAAAAGGCAGTGGACAAATCCTCTAATTCACCTTGACTTTTGAGCATGCAGCGAACAATTTCATGGGCTTGATTATATGAGCGTTCTCTCAAACGCCTCGGATGAAGCGGCAAAGCCACAACCGAGTCAAAATAAACATGATCTTGGGCAAAAACAGGGATCTCGCCCGACTTCACTCCGTCTAAATATCGGTCCAAAGTCAAGGATAAAAGCTCCCCAAGCAATCTTGCATGTTCTTTGCCCGCATGAAATTTGAGTTCACGGATCATTCGATTGATCGGAGATTTGTACCAAGTCGCGATAAGAACAGGGAGATATCGCAAAGCGTCGGCCTCATCTCGATCCCGATACAAATCTAAAAACAAACGGATTTGATCCACTTCCCGAATCGGTAACTTGCTCGCACATCTGGGGCAAAGTCCGGTGAGCACACTTGAGTCGCTATAAGCAAAACCACAATCCGCGCATCGCTCCGGAAAAAAGCAATCATCCAAAATCTTGACATACGTTTTGAGCTGAGTCATGAGCGGGCTCATCTTCTTTCTCTCCCTTTCTTTTTTTGTTTTTACTGGTCAGTGGTCAAAGCTCGCCGCTGCCGGCTCATCGCATGCCGATTCTAGGCTCGGGGCTTGCCGGTCGGGCTAGGCTTGTCTTGTTGATCACATTTTGGCCCATTCTTTTTTGAACGTTTTCTCTCATTTCGAAAAAGCGAGAAAAAATGCGAAAATTTTCGCCTTCTTAATCTCCGTAAAATAGCGCCATCTCATAATTTCCCCGCGCTATGAAAGGAGTTCCCATGATCTATTTTCTCGACACAGACCGCAGCTATTGTCAGGATCTCGCGTTGAAACTCTGTGAGCATATTCATGAGTCTTTCTATTATTGTGAAGATGCTGAGCAACTTGCTCTTTACGCCCATCCAGGCGACCTTATCATTTATACGCCGGAGCATTATCCAGATTTAGATCTTCAACCCAGCACATATCGTCTACTGAAGTTACATGCAGCCATGCCGCATTTGAGCCAACAACCCGCACGCATTTTGCACCCTTCAGGCCAGATGTCTCGGCTAGAGCAAGCCTCTTTTACACTTTGTTATCGTTATGATTCCCCTGATCGCATTCTTGAGCATATCAAACAGCTGCTTCCAGAATCTCAAGATCAGCCATTTTCACCCAAGCAACGCGTCATTGTCTTAATCGGGAATATTGATGAACACAAAAGCGACCACTACTTAGATCTTTTCTTGAAACATGCGGCCCAAAATAAACGAAGCTTCATTTACGCTCCGCTCATGCCGCCTGAGCGGATTCGCCAAGATATGCCTAAACCTGATCGCTACAGTTTAAGCGATGTTCTCTCCCTTCAGTTTTGCTCAGAAATGAAGACTAAGGAACAGTCGGCGGCGTCAAATAAAAACAAGCTGAAGCATTCACTCTCGCACAAGGAAAGTTCTATTTTGCTTTCACTCCCTCAGCGCCACGCTTTCTGTCTCAACCGCTTTCATTCTGGCGACGATCTTTACGAACTCCAAGATACTGATTACCAAAAAATCATGGAGCTCATTCGAGGGTGTGTTTACGAAAAATCCACCGACATTTTATTCGATCTTCGCTATGACTGTCCCCAGCGTGCCAAAGTACTCTTTTCTCAAGCTGACCTCATCGTGTTACCGCTCGCGCGAGATCCTCGCCACGAAGCAATCAGGCTTCATTTACTGAGCATGTTAAAAAAATGGGGGCCCGCCTATCAGCAAAAGCTGGTACCTGAACTTTCTGATTCTTTTTGGGGCCCAAAAACTCAGCCTGAAATTCTTCGTTTGAACAAGCAAGCGCTTTCAAGCGAAGAAGCGCCTTCGCGAAAGCGTCTTTTCCCCGATGAGCAAAACCCTAAACTATCCGCTCGTCCTTCAGCCCCGACCCAGCAAAAACCGAGCCGCTCAAAGCCCCAAAAAGTTGCGCCGCCCAAGCTATCAGCGAGCGGATTTTTAGCCACAAAACGCCCGCATAGCACAGGGCGCTTCAATCCCTTTAGACACCGGAGGTCTCAATCATGAAGTTCCTATCCCATTTCAAAGAGTCCAATCTGTCCAAAGATCCCATTTCGATTGACAAAGACAAGGCCTACGCCAGCTGTAAAGAAGCCTTGCGACTCAGTTTGCTCGAAAAAAGTCACGACCTTCACGGCATTTCCGATTTGAAGCTCGCTCAAGAAATGGCTCAATTAGCCATCCCACACTTTACCCAATACCCGCTATCATTAAGCGAAAGACGCCGACTCCTCCAGGAACTTTTCTTTGCCCTGCGCGGTTACGACGTCCTTCAAGAGCTCATGGAAGATCCCACCGTTACTGAAATCATGGTCAACGGTCCCGAAAAAATCTTTTATGAAAAAGGGGGCCGACTTTTCCCCTACGAAAAGCAATTCGACGATCGAGCCCATCTAACGAGCTTTGTCAATCACTTCTTTGCTTCTGCCAACCGTCAGCTATCCGTCAGTCATCCCATCGCCGACTTGAGGCTTGCGGACGGTTCGCGTGCGCATGCCGTCATTGCCCCTGTCGCTTTGGAAGGACCGGTTCTAAACATTCGAAAATTTAGTGGAATTAGGCCGAGCGCTCATGAGTTAATTAAACAAGGCAGTCTCAGCGAGGAGGCAAGAATCTTTCTTGAACAGGCGGTGCGCGAAAAGCAAAGCATCTTTATTTCAGGGGGAACCGGGACCGGCAAAACGACCTTGCTCAACATTTTGTCTCAATTTATTCCCAATGATGAGCGAGTCATTACAATTGAAGATGCCGCTGAACTTCAGTTGCAAGATCTCCCGAATCTCATTCGTCTAGAAGCTCGACGCAGTCAAAGAGGTCAGGATAGTCCGGCAGATATTTCCGCCTTAATTCGTGCGGCGCTTCGTATGCGTCCAGACCGTATTATCGTCGGAGAAGTACGTGGCAAAGAAAGCTGTGATCTCCTGGATGCCATGAACACAGGCCACCCCGGCTCTCTATCGACCGGACATGGAAACAACAGTTTGGACATGCTGCGACGTCTCGCAAATCTCATCTTGGCACATTCATCTATTCCCTATGAGATTATCTGCCAGAATCTTGCCTCAGGCATTCAAATTATGATTCATCTCGAGCGGTCTTCAAAAGGCACTCGGTATATTCAAGATATTTCTGAACTCGTGGCTTTCCAAAATCATGAATTCATCTTGAAAAAGAAATTCGAACGCAAAGGAGCAAAGCTTTATGCGTGTTCCTAAACATCTAAGGCGTCTGATCTTGCGCCAAAAACTTCGCTCATTTCATTTCTCCCAAAAGCCGAAGCAACACTCGCTGCAGCGTCCTTTCTTCATCGATCTGCTTCTTGCTTCTCTATTCATGTTTATTTTGTCGGAACCTTTTTTTATCAGCTGGCCCGAGCGGATTTTAGTCTCATGTGTCTTTGCTTTTTTACCACTAAAAATATTGCGCCACTATCAAGCTCAAAGCGCCCTGCGACATGCCGAAAGCAGTTTTTTGCGTTTCTTGGAAGGCCTTTGCTCCAAACTTTCTGCCGGCTCTTCACTTGAAAGCGCTCTGCCCATTTTGAGCAAAGAATTCAAGCTCACTTACAACAAGAACAGTCCGCTCGTTCAAAAACTAGAACTCATCTCGACCGCCCTCAGCATGCGTCAGCCGATCACAAGCTTAGTGACCTTGCTCAAAGAAGCTTTCCCTTGCGAAGATGCACACATTTTCTTCGAACTGTTCAAGTATCAAGAAATCTTAGGCGATCACCTTCTGCCCGTCGTGCGCCAATACGAGCAAAATTTCAGAAGCAAGCTCAACGAACGCGCCGAACTCGAAAGCAGCAACGCCCGTGCTAAAACTGAAGCTTTTATGATGATTCTGCTGCCTTTTTTCATGCTGAGACTTTTATCTGGCACTGCTATTTTTCACCAAAGCGCTCACGTCATAGGGGCACGCCTCCTCTACGCGCTCGCCTATTTTCTTGCACTTAGTTCTTTCTTTGTTGCCGCCAAAATTCTTTATCCCGAAAAGCCGGCAAAGAAAAGTCAAAAATCGCTCCAAAACAAGAGCCTAAAGGCCAGCTCAAATCAAGTTAAAGAGGATAAGCAAAATTTTGACGAAAGCCTAACGCGCGCTCATCGCCTTGCTTTTTGGGAAAAGCTCAGTGCCGAACTTTTGCGACACAGCGTCTTACGAAAAATGTATTTCTATATTCAAAACGTCTATTTACACGTTTCAGAACGTCTCGTTCAATGCGTTCAAAAGCACTTAAGTGAAAGCTATCGTCAAGAAGTCCTCCGACAAATTCAAGTTCACCCTCAATATCCATTGCTTCAAAGCAAAAAACTGGCGTCGTCCCCCCTGGCGTCATCCCCCTTAGCTATTTTCATTCGCGAAAAGATTCGCTACTCAGTCCTATCCGTTCTTCTCGTCTCAGTTCTCGGGCTATTTAATCCTTCGGCGCTCGTCTTTCTGTTATTTTTGCCCATCGCAGCTTACTTTTTGCCCGACCTGATTTTGAGTGAAAAAAGCAAAGATCGGCGCGAAGATTTTTTATGCTTATATCCGCTCTACCTTTCCTTGATTTCTCCCTTCCTCAAAATAGGTTTTTCGCTAAAAAACGCACTGAACATGTGTCTCAATGTTCTGGCTGAGCACTATCAAGATCCGAGTATTCAAAACATCCTGTTGCAACATGAAATGGGCATTCGCTTAAGTGACGCGCTTTCTCACGAACTTCATCCTTATCGCAATGCAGTCGTTGACCGTTCTGTTTCCGCCTTGCTTCGTTATACAGAAGACGGCGACCACGAAAGTCTTTTACTCTTAGAGCAACAATGCCAAGACGCCTGGAAACTTTATGCGAATGCACTCAAAGTCAAAATCCAACAGCGGCACAGCAAATTACTCATCCCTATGGCCTTGTCGCTTTTCTCGATTATTGCCATGAGCGTCGCGCCCATTTTGAGTCAATTCAGCACAGGAATATAAGGTCTCTGGATTTGACCATTTTTCGTTCTAATTGGATATAAGCCCGCTTCCAAGCGGATATTTCAACATATCGTTGCCCGTTTTTTTCGCATCCACATTCATTCAAAAAAAAAGAGATAATTTTGCCCCAAAAATTTGCGGCACACTAAATATGTCGCGACACCATTACATACGAGGAGGACAGACCTATGATCTTTACATCTTATCTTTATCACAAGTTTTACGAAGCGCAAAGAAAGCTATTCCGCTTCAAGAAAGCATCCAGTCCCTCTCAGCTGGCTCTGAATCTTCGAGCAAAGAACCCCACTTTGGATTCAGGCTCTGCTGTACTTGAAACGGCGCTTGTCATTGTCGTTCTAATTGCGATTGGCGTCCTTTTTCATTCCCAAATTTCCGCCTTTGCCGCTGATCTTTTTTCCAAAGCCTTCGACACCGCAAAAATCCCCGGATAAAGCTGCGCATTCGAAGCTCAATTTTCAATGATTAAAACGAACAGTTAAGTGAAGTATCCTTTTGTCCGACTGCGCCGGCCGGTCGGACTTGAGGATTGATGAACCACGTTGAAAGCTAAAATCAAGTCTTATACGAGGTACTTATGGCACATCTTGAAACTGTATTTGACGCTCAAAGAGGCTGCAGTATCGTCTACCGCTGTGACAACACCATTGAACTCAAAAATTACATGAAAGAATTTTGGCACAGCAGTCCCCACAGACAACTTGTTTGGCAAAAGGCGCAAGCACCCGAAGGTTACTATTACACGAGTTTCGAGCCGCTTCTTTCGATCAAAGACTTTCTGAAGCAATCCCCCCATCTGAGCGCTCATCTCTCTTTACACATCGCTTTAGCCAAAAGCTTAATTCACGAAAAAAAGATCAACCTAAATTTTTCTCACTTCATCACGCATCCGCAATTGATCTTCATCCGCGTCCACTTGGATCTCCTTCAAAAAGATAGGCAGGATTTAGATCTTATGAAGATTTCCGAGGATGATCTTCGCTTTGTCAATCTCTGCTTTTACTCCAAAAAAGCAAGTCCTAAGATGCCTGAAAAAATCAACTTAGAGGCTACACCAGACGAAAGAACAGCCCCTTTCTTCATGCGCTCGCAACAGGCCATCGAAGATTTACTCTTGACGCTCATCGAGAGTACTTTGAAGCGCTGTCCGCTTCCAAGCAATTGGGAAAAAGCCTTTGAGCATGACTACTACGCATCCGCATACCAAGGTCTAGAAGCTTTCTTAAAGCATGCAGAGTTGCTTTATGAATATGTGCGCTTAGAAGAAGGGCTCTATCCGATTTGGAAATTCTATAGTCGTCACAAAAAAGCACTCAAGCGCTTCCCTATGCCTTCAAAATCTTATTCAAAAAGCAAAAAGCCCGCGTTACCCACTGAGACGATGAGCGTCAATGACCATGAGGTCGCAGCGACGCACGCAAAATCTCATCCAACTCAGCATCCACGCAAGGCCCATTCATACACAGGAAATGGCAAACCCCCAATAAGAATCAATCGCTATTCCACTTACCCCAACAATTACGCCGCCTTTCTCCAAGCTAAAGAGCGGATTGAAAATGCCAGAACTAGGCCCCAAATCCAAAGGCTTTCGCTGGAGGCAGAAAATAGGCCCTCAATCTTTTCGATCAAAGGGCCATTGACGCATCATTTTGTACCAAATAAGCGATCTCCCGCATCTCCGAGACCCGGAAGAATATAACTGTGATCATTGAGGCAATCATCCAAAGCTGCGCAAAAGATCGGTACATCCGGATGATCTTTATGCAGACGCTGTACGCCCTCAGGAGCAGCAATTAAGCAAACAAATTTGATCGCCGTAACCCCCCGTGCTTTCAAGAAACGCACCGCCGCCTCAGCGGAGCCACCGGTTGCTAGCATTGGGTCGAGCACGATACATTCGCGTTTTTCAATATCTTCAGGGAGCTTGCAATAGTACTCAACCGGTTCCAGCGTATTCGGATCACGATAAAGACCAACGTGCCCAACTTTTGCACCCGGAATCATGCTGAGCATGCCTTCAACCATACCCAAGCCCGCCCGCAAAATCGGGATCAAGGCGAGCTTCTTACCAGCGAGCATTTTAGTTTTGGCAATGGCCAGCGGTGTTTTAATCTCCACTTCTTCCATCGGCAAGTCGCGTGTCACTTCGTAACAAGTGAGCATCGAGACTTCTTGAGCCAATTCGCGGAAATCTTTGGTCGACGTTTTCTCATCTCGCATCAACGCAATCTTATGTTGAATCAACGGATGATCAAAAACAAAGACGTTATCCAATCCAGCAATGGATTCGATAGCTGCACGACTCATAATAATTCCCCTCTCTCAAGCTGCTGCATTTCATCAAGACGGATCTGATGGCGTCCACCTTCATACTCAGTTTGCAAAAAGCGATCCACAATTGCAAGCGCTAATTGTTCCCCAATAACTCTTGCACCGAGTGCGAGCACGTTGGCATTATTGTGCTGTCTAGCCATTTGCGCCATATATTCATTGTTGCAAAGTGCGGCCCTGATTCCGCTCACCTTGTTTGCAGCCATGGAGATACCGATCCCCGTGCCGCAGATCAAAATTCCCATGTCCGTTTCTTTCAACTGAAGTGACTGGCAAACTTCCGACGCTGAACGCGCGTAGCTACAAGACTCTCCCGAAGAACACGCACCTTTCTCATCTACTTCATGACCTAAATCGCGCAAGTGCGCCGCGATTTTTCGCCTCATCTCAAAGCCTGCATGATCGCTTCCTAATAAAATTTTCATAACGCATCCTCCCTGCTCACTTTGTTATGACTCAATCTATTTTGTTATAACTAAATTTATTGAAACCGAAAAGTTCACTTCTTGCTGTGACGGAAATACTGATAAAGCGTCGCTGGAATTTTTCCGTTATAAAGTTTTCTTCGCGCGTCCGCTTTTCGCCCAATATGCCGCTCGAGAGAAGCTGAAGAAGTCAAAATATGACAGCGCATGCACGGATCTAATTCCCCATCGTAAAAGTATTGATCTGCAAAAGCTTTCTCAAGTTCCGCCACCTGTTTCTCATCTTGCAAGCGTTCTCCATAAGGTGGATTTGTCACAATTAAAATACGTTCACTGTCTTTCAAAGCTTGTGGCCAAAGCGCAGAACCCCGCCTAGCATCTGCCCGAAAGAAATAAACGAACTCCGAAACTCCTGCTTTTTTAGCGTTTTCTTTCGCGATATTCAAGACTTCAGAGTCAATATCAGAGGCAAAAATGATGGGCTCATCAGGCGGCGTTAAATCAAGCTGCTTCTTGATCCGCTGGCGCTCTCTGGTAAAAGCTTCCGGATCTACAAAAGGCAAAGATTCCGCCAAAAAACTGCGTCCGTATCCCGCTGGAATATTGGCCGCCATGCGCGCCGCTTCGATAGCAATGGTCCCCGATCCACAAAAAGGATCATACAAAACCTCATCAGAAAAAGGCTTAAAACGAGCGACGGACAACATCGCAGCCGCCAAAGATTCTCGAAGGGGCGCTAAGCCCGAATAGCGGCGATATCCACGCTTATGCAAAGTATCTCCACTCGTATCCAAGGCAATACTCATCTCATCAGAAAGGAGAAAAATATGGATACGCGACTGTCCCAAAGCCTTATCTTCCGGAAGCACAGCTTGAGCTGAAAGGCGATATGCCGAGCGCAAACGATCAACGATTGCCTTCTTGCCTACCGAACGAATGGCTTTTTCCCCATAAATCTGAGATTTCAAGGAGAAAAACTTGATCCGAATCTGGTAACCATAAGGAATCCAATTTTCCCAAGGGAGCTGTCGCATCCACTCAAAGAAATCCTCATAGTTCGTCATCTTCTGGCGTCCAACTTCAAGCAAAACGCGCTCAGCACAGCTCAGATGCAAATTTGTTTTAGCTAAAGCACTGCTCAAAGCCTCTGAATCTTCATCGCAGTCTAATAAGGCTTGCCCGTCTCTCAAGCTGATCTTTTGAGGAT
>JAEWGS010000010.1 GCA_023388205.1 Bacillota bacterium | reverse complement strand
ATTCTACCCTAATCGTTCAAGTCTCTTTATAATCGTTCAAGTCTCTTTAAGCGGTCAGAGCTCTTTTGACGCTTTGAACTTGCTTTTGATTGATTCTCTTTTCTGCGATCTTTCGGCGGACGACTTTGCTTGGGTGCTTTTTCCTCTGGACGCCCCTCCCGTTCTCGCGTTTGCGTCACCGGATCTTCCATCGAAAAATGAAAATCCGTATCTTGTTCCAAACGTTCAAAAAAACCTTTGACAAAGTCTCGCGACAAAAGCGCCACAACCGAAATACGTTCACGCCCCAAAGCCGAGCCAAGTTTCGCTTGCTCACTAATCAAAAAGCCAGGCACATCTCGTCTCAATTCACGCGTATTGTGCGCCTGAAACAAAGCCGGGGACGCGTCTTTCGCAACGAAGATTAAAAAAGCGTGACCGTGTCGCACCTTGTCTTTGACAGCCGCCTCTCCGATGACCAGCGCACCTGCACGATAAGCAAGTCCTAAGAGCCGAAGCCAAGCTTGCTCCTTTTCTTCAGATGCGAAGTTGATGAGGGGCATCAAGTCCGGCATGCGCTTGCGGTACTGTAGCCAGCGCTCAGGTAACAGCGTCGATTTTCGCTTCGTCTTCGCTGTTTTCCCAGTTTTCCCAAGTTGCCCTGTTTTCGCTTTTGAACTCGGCTTCACCGCGACCTTTCATCCTCCTCTTAAAACTTTGCGTAGACACTTGCTTGCTGCGCTAACTGACTGCCCAGTTAATTATTCCCCGACGGGCGCCTCGATGCGCCACACCCTGACGACTGATCCTCAGATGTAAGATCCAACTCATCTGCCAGAGCTTCACTCAAAAGCACCCTGAGCTGTTCTTCTTCACCTTTTTTGACGCGACCGAGGAATCGTCTTTTCGCTCCTTGGCACACGCACGCGTCACTGCGACAAATCCAAAGACCTCGACCGCCCGTTTTTTGGCTCGGGTCAAAAGTCAAGCCGCTTTGCGCGTCACGTAGTCGAAAAAGCTCATGTTTAGGCCGTCGTTTCCGACACACAAAGCACATGCGAAGGGGCTCTGTTTCGGAGCGTCTCATCTTAGTCTTTCGCTTCGCTCTCGTCGTTTTTCTCTAAAGCTTCAGCCGCAGAATCAAAGGCCGCCTTAAACGAGTCAAAAACCTCAGTCGCGGAATCAGCGGAACCAGCGGAATCAGCAGAATCAGTATTCGTCTCCACAGTCTCCGCGCGCTCCACTTCAGCGGACTGAGCGGCATCCTCCGTCGCATTTTCTTGCGTCTCATCGCTCTGTTTGGCATCGCCTTCTTCAAGCGCAAAGCCTTCCGCGGTCTTCGCGAATTGTTCCATGAAGCCCTGAGCATCTTCTTCTTGCAAAGCAGAGAAACTCTTGATGTCAATCTTCCATCCGGTCAAACGCGCTGCCAAGCGGGCATTTTGTCCCTCACGGCCAATGGCCAAAGACAGCTGATGATCCGGCACCACAACGCGTGCGTGATACTCGTTTTCTTCTTCACTGAGCTCGACCTGTAACACCTTAGCTGGGCTCAATGCATTCATGATGTAGACCACAGGGTCTTCGTCCCATTGGATAATATCGATCTTTTCACCGTGCAATTCGTCCATCACCGCTTTGACGCGAATCCCGCGCTGACCGACGCAAGAGCCCAGCGGATCAATGTTTTCATCGAGGCTTCTGACAGACATTTTCGTGCGAGATCCCGCTTCGCGCGCGACGTGCACAATTTCAACCAAACCCTCTTTGATTTCGGGCACTTCTTGTTCAAAAAGCTTCTGCACCAAAGCAGGATGGCTTCTGGACAAAAGCACCTGCGGACGACCGTGGCGATCATCGACTTTCATCACATAGAACATCATGCGCTCATGCTGTTCATAGCGGTCTGTGCGCACTTGCTCACCGCGAGGCAAGATCGCCTCAGCCCGTTCGATATCGACGTAGACGTCTCGACGCTCTTTGCGCTGAACCTCACCCGAAATAATCTCGCCGATCTTTCTGGAGAACTCCTGCTGAATTCGGTCTCTTTCCGCACCAATCAACTTCTGATTGATCACGCTTTTGGCCGTCTGCGCAGCCAAGCGCCCAAAATCTTGGGGCGAAACACCGAGTTCGAGCAAATCACCAAGTTCGAAGCTCTCATCCATCTCTTTCGCTTCAAGCAAAGAAATTTCGGTATTGGGATCGAGGACTTCTTCAACGACCTCTTTCATCAAAAAGACGCCCATTTCGCCGCTTTCACGATCGATCTCCGCACGGATATTATCCGCCGTCTTAATCTCAAATTCGCGACGATAGGCTGAAACTAAGGCCTCTTCAATCGCATCAAACAGTTGATTCGCATCGATGCCGCGCTCTTTGGCCAGCATGGATACGGCTTCTAAAAACTCTCGATTCATCTCGTCCTCCCGATCCTGTTCATTCAATTTTATCTTTGCTTAAAAGCGAATGGCTTGTTTCACTTTGCTGTATGTACCTGGTTCAAAGCGTACTTCTTCTCCCCCGATATCGACCACAAGGGTGCCCGCTTCGTAGGCTTTGAGAATGCCTGTAGGCTTTTGCTCCCCGCGAAATTGAGCGTAAAGCGAAATCTCAATCTCGTCATCAATATGTCGCAAGAAGTCCTTTTCCGTCTCTAAGGGACGATCCAAGCCCGGCGAAGATACCGACATCAAATAGGGCTGTGGTACATTGAGTCCCTCGTCGAGCAAAGGATCGATCGCCAAACTGATCTTCTCGCAATCGTCCAAACTCATCCCCCCGCGCCGATCACAAAAAAAGGTCAAATGATAATCCGGGCCCTCTTTTTGATAACGGGTCTCCACGAGGTCATACCCCAAAGCCTCTATGGTCTCCAAACAAAGATCCTGGGCCTGCTGTGCGATCTTCGGCAATTTTTTCGGCACGGCTTCAATCCCCCATAAATAATGAAAAGCGCCCGCGGCGCTTTTCGAATCTTACGTATTATACTAACAGTTCGAAGTTAGAGACGCAAACAGGAGGTCCACCTTATGGCTCAGTATCAAAAACTATCATTCACTTGTCCCATCAGCGGAAAAGATTTCACGCTCAATCGGGCGGTCATCGCCAACGCAGTGACCGATCAGGAGATCTATCAAGCGCTTCTCCGAGGAGATTTTTTCAGCGTCAAAAGTCCTTTTGCTGAAACTTCGATCCAGCTCAATTACAACTTTATCTTCGTCCATCCGAAGCAAGCTTACTTGGCCTGGCTTTTACCTCAGCCCACCCCAGACGAAAAAGAAGTCTTGCTCCACGGTCTTTCCATCCAGGGCATGGAGCATGGAACATGTCGCGTTTTTGAACACAGTGAAGAGTTCTGCGAATTCATCCTCAGTCAGGAATTAAACTTGGATGATCGCGCCTTAGCGACGACCAAATACCTCTACGCGCGTGTCCTTCACGCTGTGGCACAGCAAAATCAAAATGAGCAGGCTAAAGATAAGCGTCCTGAAGCCCCAGAAAAGAGAATAAAACACGAAGCTTTTCCCAAAGCGGAAGCCCTCGCTCGCGCCTTCATAACGCCGATCCCAGAGGACGACGCGCACTTGGAACTTCATCTACACTATTTTGGAAAAGATGCATCCGGACGCGCCAGTGCCGAGCACATTGACGAGCGCATCGCTCCCATTTCCCGCGAAGATTTTTTGCTTTCTGTCCGATCTATCGAATCGCTCCCTTACGGTGAAATCAAAACAGAGGCACGCATCCCGCTCATCGATATTCGCTGGGCCAAGCACCACTTCGTGACCCTTTCGACTTATTTGCAAAAAGCCAAAGCAGACACAGGTATTGCAATTGAAGATTCAGACGCAAATTAAAATGCGACACCTGACGCGAGGCGCCAGCCCCTCGACACCTCATGCCTGGCGTCTGATGCCTAGCGCCTAGCCCTGGCGCTAGGCGCCCGCTTCCAAACGCACAAAGGTCTGCAGCCCAACTTAGCGTTAGATCCCCTTGATCTCCCAGGGATTCTCCAATCCCAAAGCCAAGTTTCGACTCCGATCTTGGCAGGAGAAAAAGAGCATTTGCGACGCATGTTCTTTGACCTCACGATCCAAGACCGAAAAAGCCAAAGCCGCGCGTTTTTCATCGAATTGAACAAAGGTATCGTCAAAGAGCAAGGGGAATTGATCCCCCGTCGCAAGCATACGCACCAAAGCCAAGCGCAAGGCCAAATAAATTTGCTCATAAGTCGCGCCACTCAAATAGGCCGCGTCCTGCCAGGAGCCATCTTCGACTTGCACTTGCATTTCTAATTTTTCATCAATCCGCAGTTGCTGATAACGGTCATCTGTCAGCTGCTTCAAGTAATCCGATGCCAGTTCTCGCAAACGAGGCGAAAAAGAGCGACGCAACTCATCGTGTGCCATTTTTAGGTAGTGTTCCGTTGTTTCAAGCAGGCGCTCATCTCTTTCCATTTGGCTCAAGCGCTCTTTGAGTTCTTGAATACTCAACTCGATCTCGCGTGGCTGAATCATGCGGCCAAAACGTTCCTGCATGCGCGCCGTCTTGCGTTCAATATTGAGCTGATTCTCAGTGTAACGACGCTCCAATAAACTCAGATTTCTCTGTAGTTCCAAGCGCCGCTGTTCAATCTCTTCACGGCTCACTTTGCTCTGAAGTGCCAAATCCAATTCGTGGAGATACTGTTTTCGTTCCTCTGGATGATCTTCAAAAAGCTTCATCTCTACCGCTGCGACAAAGCTCATCTCTGCACTTGGCAAATCCTGTTCTTGCTGCGTCAGTCGCTCTTTTTGTTTCGCAAGCAGTTCCCCTTCGCGCTCATGTTCACCAAAAGTCTCTGACAATTGTTCATACGTGTTCAAAGCCGAGTCCATCAGCGCGTCAAGCGATTTGAGTCCTTTTGCATAATTTTGGATAAAGCGCCGCAAGCCCGACAGCTGAAGGCCCGCCTCATCTTGCAACTCGAGCAAGGCGGCCGCACCCAGGTCCTCTTCTTCCGTCAAAGCCCCAGGCAAAATCCAAGGAACCTCTGCAGCCAAAGCATCTAAATTGATATTCAAGCCCCGCAAGATCTTCGCGTCTTCCTGGCTCTCACGAACGACTTGTTCCCAAAGTTTTTTAGCCTCCGCCTGAAGCTGCCTGCGCTCCTCAAGCG
>JAEWGS010000118.1 GCA_023388205.1 Bacillota bacterium | reverse complement strand
AAGCTCGCACAGTTTGAAGCCAAGAGCGACAAAGACGCAATGAATCAAGCCCAGGCCCTGCGCGAGCGCATCGCCCAGCTCGAAGCAAGTGCGATTGGGGAAGGGCTCGATATCGCTGCGGCGATGTTCGTGAGAACAAAGACGGACCTCATTTATATGGGCTCAGGTTTTGACCATCGCTTTGATAAATTCCAGGGGCCTTTGTACATTCATCATGAGATGCTTTTGGAGGCTTTGCGTCACCAGACACCTTATTACAATATGTTCGGAATTTCGGGAGACCTAAGCCCCGAAGCACCCGATGCCGGTGTGCTCCGATTTAAGCGCTTGTTCAAGGGGCAGGTGGAAGAACTGATTCCTGCTTATAATTTCTTTATTTGGCCTAAATGCTTAGCTAAGTGGATGGGGCTTGCTTAATCTCATCGATAGGCGTGAAGGAAAGCGAGGCGAAGGCTGGACTTTTTTAAGATTAAGAAAGACATAATTTTTTACTAAAGACCTAAGGTTTAGGTCTTTTTTTATGCGAACTTTAAGCTTTCTTAAGTTGTGTGTGACTGGTTTTCATACGATGTATTCAATTAAAGAAAGCGGGGCGAGGAGACATTTATGGACGATTTTATTTTGTGCGCGGATTCGATTACGAAAACATACGGTGAAGGTGCAGCGGCCGTTTTGGCCTTAAATCAGGTGAGTCTTGAGGTGCCGAGAGGACAATTTTTATCGGTTATGGGGCCTTCGGGTTCGGGCAAATCGACACTCCTTCACGTCTTGGCAGGTTTAGATCGTCTCAGTTCGGGTGAGATCAGCTTGAATGGCGTGCGCATCTCTCACATGGGGGATAAAGAATTGACGCTGCTTCGGAGAAACAATTTGGGCTTCGTTTTTCAAGCTTTTAATTTGCTCCCGATGTTTGACGCGAAACAGAATATTTTGCTGCCTTTGGAATTGGCGAATCAAAAAGCAGATATGAATTGGTTCAATGAAT
This sequence comes from Bacillota bacterium, assembly GCA_023388205.1. Classification (GTDB taxonomy): domain Bacteria; phylum Bacillota; class Clostridia; order Saccharofermentanales; family Fastidiosipilaceae; genus JAEWGS01. Next base: position 10,691 of record JAEWGS010000118.1, on the reverse strand, counting down.
TGGTTTCGCTTTTGGGCCTAAAAGAGCGCCTGACGCATCGACCGAGCGAACTCTCAGGGGGACAACAGCAGCGCGTGGCCATCGCGCGTGCTTTGATGACGAAACCCGCAATTATTTTTGCAGATGAGCCGACGGGGAATTTGGATTCAAAGGCGAGCGAAGAGGTCTTAAAACTCTTCCGTTACCTTGTCGATCACATGAAACAAAGCATCGTGATGGTGACGCATGATCCGCACGCCGCAGCATTCGCCGATCGGACGATCATTTTGGCAGACGGTTGTATTGTGAGTGATTTGAAACAGGCCAGTCAGGTTCAACTGCACCAGGAGTTGCTCCATTTGGCTGAAGAACAGGGAGGTCAACATGCGCGCTAAGTTATCGAGAAAATTGCTTCGCGAGCAAAAAAAATTGATGCTTCCCACACAGATTGCGATTGCCATTTGTGCCTTGTTTTTTGCGGTCGCTTTGCTCGTCAGCCCGCTCATGGGTGTGATTTACGCACAAGATCGCACGCCGAAGTGGGGCGTAGCCAGTGATATTTTACTGCCTATAACGCAAGAGGATGCGTCAGAGCAGCAAGCCTCTAGTCCTGAGATTCAAAACAGATTCGAATTCATCGAAAAAGTGATTCAAGCAGCCAAGGAGCGAGGCGCCCGAGGTGTCTTTGTAGACGAAGGCTTGTCTCTTTCTTTGACTCGCACTGATGCGGCTGATGAAAGTGGCTATCTCAGCCGTGTGTATTGGGCACCCGAAAACGAAGCTTTTTCTCCTTTTAAGATCAGGGAGGGTCGCTTAACTCAGTCGGATCAAGAAATTGTTTTGGAGAGCGCCTTACTGCGTCAGCTGAAGCTGCATGTTGGCGATCAAGTATCTGTTGCCAATTGGATTTATACCGAAGAAGGTGGTGTAAGGCGCGGTGCGGTCGAGATGACCATCGTGGGTGAGACAGAAGGTGTCGAGCAGAGTTTTTCTTATGATGCGGGCTTGGTATTACCCAGTCGCCTAGAGGCTTTTCGTCAGGCAGAACGCGCTTTTGATCGAGAAAAAAGAGAGGCTTTTGCCAAAGCAGCTGCGGTAGCGGAAGGCGGCGAGCGAAAGGAAACGAGTGCGGGATCGGATGCGCGTGCGGGATCAGATGCCAAAACGCCTGATCTCACGCAAGATGAAGATCCTCTCCCACCTATATATCTTTATGCAAATCGTTGGCAAGAAAGCGACAGAGAGCAGTTGAAAGAAGTCTTTGCTTCTTCCTATAAGCTATTGGATCGGGCGGCTTTTTTTGATCGGGAGTTTAAGCACTTCATCGAAGGAGAAGCGTTTAATCCCGTGTTGATGTTCGCCTTGCTCTTCGTTTTGGTGAGTATCGGTGTGGCCTGTCTCGTTGTTTCAAACACCTTCCAGGTTTTGGTGGAACGCAGGCGCCAGACGCTCGCGCTGATGCGAACCATCGGGGCACAAAAGGCGGAGGTCTATCGCTGGGTGATCAAAGATGCAGCCCGCGTGGGCTTGATCGCTTCTTTGTTGGGCGCTTGGCCGCTTTTGATCTTCGTTGAAGTTTTGGGACATCTGCATGTTCGCGTATCGAAATATATCCTTTTGCCAATGGTGAGTCCCTGGTTTTTCATCTGGCCGCCACTTATCTTGACGCTTGCGACCATCTTCTCTGTGCTGCCATCGGCCCGTGCAGCCACGGCAGTTCATCCGATCGAAGCGCTGCGTCCCGTGGAACTTAGCGTCCACGGCAAGAGTAAGAAACGCTTTCATATCTTTTCAAGTATCTTTGCGTTCTTGTCGATTGTGGGCATTCTTGGGACTTGTGTCCAAGTTCAGATGCTGCGAGCGCGTTTGGTAGGTGGCGCGTATACGGGCGATTTGGCGGGCGAATTGGGGCTCGTCATCGTCATCGGTATTTTCAGTTGCTTCTTGCTCTTTGGCGTCATGATCGCTTTGAGTCGCTATTGGATGCCTGCTTTGCTTCGCCTGTTTAAGGTGCTTTTCTCAAAAGCCTCAGTAGAGCTGAAACTCGCGTCAGTGAATATTCAAAAGAATCCGCGGCGTGCTTCGGTGACGGGCTGTGCACTCTTTATCGGGGTGACGATCATTGTGGCTTTTTTGACGGGTGCGAGTTCTGCAAAGGCGACGATGAACAATGTGTTCAACCGCCACTTCGTTTTGGATATTCAACTTGAAGGTAAGGATTTAGCGGCTCTTTCGGACGAGCTGAGAGATCGGACAGACTTATTTGAGGCGGTCGTTCAAATTCCGCGCGCAGCCACTCAGGTGAGTGCGCGTCAAGATCAAGAAGCCCTGGAGGCGCGCGTATATCGCTTGGATGCAGATGAGACGGCGTCGGTGCTTCACCATAAGCTTCCTCGACTCGCTCCGAATGAAGTGATCGTTGGGACGAGCTTGCTCAAAGAACTCACAAGTATGGGCGAATTTGAGAACAGCGATGCCGTGCATGAAGTCTATCTACCTAATGCGAGTGGAGTGCTTGAGAAATTTGTTTTGCGAAAGGATTCAGAAAGCAAATTGTTCGCGGATTATTGGCGCGATGCCCTGGTGCTTTCGCCAGATGCGAATCTTTTGTTTCCGAGTGAAGATCGTTCGGAAGAACTGTGGCTTCGCGTTAATCCCAAAGCGCGCCTGGTGCAAGTTCAAGACAAACTCAATGACTTGGTGCAAAAAGATGGATTGGCACAGGCGACAAGTGGCTCTTATATTCTTCGAGCGACCTACACAAAAGTCGTCGACTCCATTTTGATCTTCGTCTTTTTCCTGACGGGGATAGCAGTATTGATTGCCTTGATTGGATTGGGGAATACTTTGATTTTGGCCGTGCTTGAGCGCAAAAGAGAAATCGCGACCTTGCGGGTGATTGGCATGACCCAAAAGCAGCTGTCACAGTCTTTGATTGCTGAATCGATCTTACTCGGTTTCCTCGGTATTTTGAGCGGCATGATTGCGGGTATTAGCTTTGGGATGCTGGGGAGTCACTATTTGCTCAGCTTGATGGCACTTGATGCGATGCGTTATGCGCTCTCCTTATGGGGCTTGATTGCCGTCTTTGTCGTGGGGCTCATCTGTTGCACCTTGGCAGGATTGATGCCCATGCGAATTGCCTCAAAGACCTCGCCGATCGAAGCGATGCAAGAAGCTTAAGGATTCACCGTCAGCCGCTCGAATAAACTTTTGTGTGGCAGGTGGCAAAATGAAAGCCTCGGGGTCAGTTGCCTGAATTGAAGCCCCCGAGGCAGTCGTCTGAATCGTTCAATGAAGAGAAGTTGAAGCCAGTGATGTAGGAAATCTGAAGCGAAAAAGCTCAGTCAAGGTTTCCTGTGTCGCTGGCTTTTGCGATGAGGCGCAGGCGTTCAATATCTAAAATGACGACTTGCCGCGTTGAGTCCATACGGATGAGCTCGCGTTTTTGAAAATCCAAAAGCTTACGCGTAATGGTTTCTCGTGTGACGCCGCAAAAGGAGCCGAGATCTTCGCGATTCATCGGCAGGCGCAGACGAAATTGACTGCCGCTGACGATGCCGTAATCACGGAGCAAGTCGAGGAGCAAGCTGGCGACTTTGGCGTCCGTGCTGCTGGCGGCGAGTCGATCCAATAGCCCTTCGGCCCAACGAATGCGCTCATAGCTTTTTTCTAGAATTTTAAGCAGCATCACCGGATTTTTGAGAACGATGGTGTCAAAGACGTCTTTGGACAAAGTCGCAATTTCAGAATCAACGAGAACTTTGGCGTTATACAGATAGCGGTCCTTACGCATGAGATTGAAACCGCCGACAAAGTCATCTTCGTTATAAAGATAAAGGACTTGCTCGCGGCCGTCGTTGAGTGTGCGGAAAATTTTCATGCAGCCTTTGACGACGATGTAGAGTCGATCCGCTTCATCACCTGAGCAAAAAACATATTCCCCGCGACGGTAGTGGCGGTGACGCACGCCTTCAGCGATTTGGGTGAGTTCCATATCGCTGAGGCTATCAAATAAAGGGATCTCTCTAATATATTGAATATCCGCTTGACTCATGAGGGCCTCATTTCGATCGTATCGCAGGCTTCTCTTGGGTTTTAGAAAAGGGGAGATCCATTTTGAACGTGCTCTTAAAAGATCAACATCAGCTTGATCATCCCTAAGTTTGGATTTGAGATAGCCTTTGCTAACTACATTATATCGGAGATGAGCGGATAAGATGTATCTTCAAAAAACTCAGCGCGAAGAACGCTGGGCCCAGGCTTCACGCCATTTGGATTCATAGACCTTGGCGAGGTCTGGATCCATCTCAGGGACATTTTTGAGGCGATACTCGAGCCCGAGCGCCTCGTACTTGGGCACACCGTGCGCGTGATAGGGCAAGACGTCTAGACTGACGACACGATCTCCGAGTGGGCGCGCGAGATCAACGAGAAGCGGAATATCATCCAGGTCATCCGTGATCCCAGGGACAGCGACATGGCGCAAAATAACATCTCCGTGATACTGACCTGAATGGGCGAGCAAATCGATGAAACGCAGTAAGCCTTTAATGGGCACGCGACAGAGGGAACGATAACTTTCGTCGTCGACAGCTTTGAGATCCAAAATGACGTGATCGACGTAGGGCAGTAGCTCTAGAATTTGTGCTTCTGAACAGCCGTAGCCTGAGGTGTCGAGACACAAGTCAAAGCCTTCAGCCTTGAGTTTGGGGAACCATTTGATGAGCACTTTGGCTTGAACCAGACACTCGCCTCCAGAAAAGGTGAGGCCACCGCGCTGGCCGTAGTAAGGGCGATAGCGTTTGGCGATAGAAAGCAACTTTTCATAGTCCATCCAGCCCGCAGGTCCATCGTCTGAGTGGGCAGGACAGTAATGGTGGCGTTCTTCTTCAGGGGCATCGAGGTAGCTGATCGCTTGAGTTTCTGGGTTATGACAATAGGCACAGCGCAAAGGACAACCTTGAAGAAAAAAAACGGTGCGAATACCTGGGCCATCTAGCGTGCCCAAACTTTCGAGCGACGAAATGAGGAGCGCATTTTTGGGGTCAAAAGATTTTTGGGATTCTTCTTTAGAAAGAAAGTCAGAAGCCGAGACCGATTCGCTTTTGATTTGATTGAGTGTCGACATAAAAGCTCCTTTCTTTGAAGAAGTCAGCCCTTTGTGATGGGCGGACGAAAGATTGTGGTCACAGCGTTTAGAGAAGGCAATAGCGCTCAGTGGAGCACTTTTTGCGTCCCCACGCATCATGCTGCGATTTTAGAAAAAGAAATGCTCTTTTGCAGTGATGAATGACACTTAGAGGGATGGGATCTAAAAGCGCGTCTTCTGGATTGGAGCGGGACGTGTCCTGCGCTGATCTTTGAAGCAAAAGGCTCCGCGAAGCGGAGCCTTGATCAGCGCGTTTGATTCGGATTTAAGGCGGCGCACTTAGATGCGGCTGTGGAAGGTTCTGGAAATCACTTCTCGTTTTTGTGCTTCAGAGAGGCTGTTGAAGTGAACCGCGTAGCCCGACACGCGAATGGTCAAGTTGGGGTACTTTTCGGGGTGCTCCAAGGCGTCTTCAAGCAGGGCTCTTTGCAAGACATTGACGTTGAGGTGGAAGGCGTTTTGTGCGAAGTAACCATCCAAAATGCCCGTGAGGTTTTGTTCTTGCTCCTCGCGGTTGCTGCCTAAGCTTGAGGGAACGATGGAGAAGGTATTTGAAATACCATCTTGGCACACGGCTTTGTAGGGCAATTTGGCGACAGAGTTCAAAGAGGCCAGAGCGCCGCTGTGATCGCGGCCGTGCATGGGGTTGGCGCCGGGGGCAAAAGGCTCACCCGCTTTGCGTCCGTCGGGCGTGGCGCCGGTCTTTTTGCCGTAGACCACGTTAGACGTGATGGTCAAAAGTGAGAGCGTATGTTCTGCGCCGCGGTAGGTCGGATGTTTCTTGAGTTCTTCGCTGAAGAAGTTGACGAGATCGACGGCGATTTGGTCGACGCGGTCGTCATCGTTGCCAAACTTGGGGAAGTCTCCTTCGATGTCAAAGTCGACAGTCAAGCCTTCTTCGTTTCTCACGGGCGTGACTTTGGCGTACTTAATGGCCGAAAGCGAGTCCGCCGCGATGGACAAACCTGCAATGCCAAAGGCCATGTAGCGATGGACCGTCGCGTCGTGCAAGGCCATCTGACCCCGTTCGTAGGCGTACTTGTCATGCATGTAATGGATGCTGTTCATGGTGTTGACGTAGAGTTTGGCAACACGGCGCATGACTTTTTTGTAATTGTCCATGACTTCATCGTAGTTCAAGACACCCTCTTTGAGCGCAGGGATATCTTCAACCAGTTGGATCTTGGCGCCGGTCTTTTTGTCATGTTTCATTTCATCGTAGCCTTCGTTTAGAGCAAAGAGGAGGCTCTTGGCGAGGTTGACGCGAGCACCAAAGAATTGCATGTCCTTACCGATACGCATGGCGGAGACACAGCAGGCAATGCCGTAGTCGTCGCCGTAGATCGGGCGCATGAGGTCGTCGTTTTCATATTGCAGCGAGTCAGTTTCGATCGAAAGCCCCGTGCAGTAATTTTTGAAAGCTTCTGGCAAATCTTGGCTCCAGAGCACGGTCATGTTGGGCTCGGGTGCAGGTGAGAGGTTCTCCAAAGTGTGGAGGAAGCGGAAAGAAGTCTTGGATACGAGGCTGCGGCCGTCTTCACCGACGCCACCGATGGACTCCGTGATCCACGTGGGATCTCCGCCGAAGAGTTCATCGTACTCCGGGGTGCGCAGGTGACGCACCAGACGCAGTTTGATGACGAGCTGATCGATGAGCTCTTGCGCTTGCTCTTCAGTCAGAATGCCGCGCTGGATGTCGCGCTCAATGTAGCAGTCTAGGAAGGTCGTGTTGCGGCCAAAGCTCATCGCAGCGCCGTTGTTTTCTTTGACGGCGGCGAGATAAGCAATGTAGAGATTTTGCACCGCTTCATGGGCTGTTTTGGCGGGCGTGCGCAGATCGCAACCGTAGGCTTCACCGAGACGGGCAATTTCTTCGAGCGCTTTGTACTGCTCTGAAATTTCTTCGCGGGCGCGAATGATGTCTTCGCTGGCCTCTTCGTTTTCGAGTAAGTTGCGCTCGGCGACTTTCATTTTCTTAAGGAAATCAATGCCGTAAAGGGGAACGCGGCGATAATCTCCGATGATGCGGCCGCGACCGTAAGCGTCGGGCAAACCAGTGAGCAAGCCCACGTGGCGCGCTTTGCGCATGGGTTCAGTGTAGGCATCAAAGACCCCGTCATTATGCGTTTTGCGGAAGGCCAAGAAGTGCTTTTCGAGCGTCGGATCCATTTCGAGGCCCGAAGCTTGCAAGGAGGCCTGAACCATGCGGTAGCCGCCGTAGGGATTGACGATGCGCTTGAGCGGTTCGTCGCTTTGCAAACCGACGATCACTTCGTTTTCTTGATCCATGTAGCCGACCGGCAAGGTGTTGATCCCCGAAAAATGTTCTAAGTCGACCTTTTTCTTCGAGCTCATGACATCTTTGGTGATTTCAGCTTCGGCCTTGGCCCAAAGAATCTGGGTCTTCTTGCTGGGACCAGCAAGGAAGCTCTCGTCCCCATCATAAGGTTGATAATTTTTTTGTATAAAGTCGCGCACGTTCACTTCTGTTTGCCATGCGCCAGAATTAAATCCATCCCAAGCGTTCATTTGATGCTCCTCCTTGACTCATTCTCAGATGGGTTCATTTAAGAGGGCTGAAACTTTTTTCTCAGTGACGCTTATCACCTTATTTTTGTGCGCCTCCGCAGTTTTTAGTAGAAAAGTGACGCCCGTCAACATGGACTTTCAAATTTTGAGACACTCAAAGGCTTTTCTTCGGTGAATTTCTCTAAAGGCGCTCCCAGGGTGCGCGAAGGCTTTGAGGCGAACGACAGAATCTTGGACGTCAGCTCAGAGAAGAAAAATCGCAAAGGGGATAAAGGATAAAATGAAATACAAAGGTGAATTGAGGGGGATGTGTGGAGGCCTAAGAAGATGGGCGTCTAACGGGGGCGAAATAGCTGAAGTTAAGATGGACGTACGGACGAGGCGTTTGAGATGAAGCGTGATCAGTGACGCCGAAGCAGGCGAGGAAACGAGCTAGTAAGGCCGGCGCAGCGAGGCAGGCGCAAGTTTGATGCTGCATTTCGAAATCCACCATTAAAAAAGAAAGATGACAAAAGAAAACGAGACAAAAGAGCCCGAATACCTTCACGATGGAAGTTTGTATCGGCCAATGGATCCAGATCTTCTTGAGATGCAATTGCGTTATTTGGACGATGTGCAGGCTTATAACAACTTGAAACCGTCGGATCTTGAAGGGCGGAGACGAAAACTGAAAGAGATGTTTGCCGAAATAGGAGAGGATTGCTATGTAGAGATTCCCTTTCGTTCAAATTTCGGTGGTCGGCATGTGCATTTTGGGCGCGGTGTGTATGCGAATTACAATTTGATGCTCGTTGATGACACCCATATCTATGTGGGGGATTACACGATGATTGGACCGAATTGCATGATCGTGACGGCCGCTCACCCCATCGCGCCTGAACTGCGCTGGAACTTAGGCTATCAGCATAATGCACCGGTTAAAATTGGGCGCAATTGCTGGATTGGAGGCGGTGTGATCATTTTGCCTGGTGTAACGATCGGCGATGATGTGATCATTGGCGCGGGCTCAATTGTGACGAAGGATCTGCCGAGTTCGGTTGTCGCCTGGGGACAACCTTGTCGCGTCCAGCGTGAGATTACAGAACAAGATCGCATTTTTGCTACAAAAGGACGCAAGACAGAAGCGGATTTGCTGCGCGTGATACAAGATGTGCGTGAACAAAGAAGTCAGAGCGAGCAAGATGAATCAGACTCAAGTCAAGATATCTTTTGAAAAGCTTGAATCATTTAGGAAAGTCTTAATCATTGCGGCGGCGCAGACCGTATAATAGAGAGGATAGAGGAGGGAAAGATGGATCTTTTTCAAAAGTGTTCAGATTTTGAGCGTGTCCAAAAAGCGATGGAATTGGGCATTTATCCTTATTTTCACAAGCTGACCAGCGGACAAGATACAGAAGTCGTCATGGGCGGGCACCATACGTACATGCTGGGCTCTAATAATTACTTGGGCTTGACTGCGGATGAGCGAGTCAAAGAAGCGGCGATTCGTGCGGTAGAAAAATACGGAAGTGGCTGCTCGGGCTCACGTTTTTTGAATGGCAATTTGGATATTCATGAGGAATTAGAGGCTGAGCTCGCTAAGTTTTTGAGAAAAGACGCTGCGATGATCGTGTCGACAGGGTTTCAGACGAATTTGGCGGTGATATCGGCGATTGCAGGAAGGGATGACATCATTCTTTGTGATGCGCAAAATCACGCGAGCATTTACGATGCCTGCCGCCTGAGTTTTGCGAAGACGATTAAGTATCGCCACTCGGATATGCAAGATTTGGAGCGCCGTTTAATTTATGCCAAAGAACAAGGTGACGTTGGTCTTTTGATCGTGACAGACGGCGTATTTAGCATGGAAGGAGAGATCTGTCGTCTGCCTGAGATTGTCGCTTTGGCGAAAAAATATGGCGCGAGAGTCATGGTGGACGATGCGCATGCTCTGGGTATTTTGGGTGAGGGCGGACGTGGTACGGCGTCTCACTTTGGACTCGAAGATGAGGTCGATCTCATCATGAATACATTTAGTAAAACCCTGGCTTCTTTGGGTGGCGCGGTGGTCGGTGATCAATTGGTGATCGACTACTTGAGGCATAACGCTCGTCCTTTCATTTTCTCCGCGAGTGTGACCCCGGCTCAAGTGGGCGCTGCGGCGGAATCGCTTCGCATTTTGCAAGAAGAGCCCTGGCGCGTGACGAAGATTCATGAGAATGTCAAAAAGACGAAGGCTCTATTACAACAGAGCCCCTATGTCACGGTGCATGAATCGGGCAATGATATTGTGCCGATCATTCCGCTCTTGACGGGGACCGTGGGACGAACAAGCTATACGGCGAATTACCTTTTTGAAAATGAAGTCTATGTCAATCCGGTTTTTCCGCCGGTTGTGGCGCAAGATCACTGCTTGCTGAGACTGTCTCTGATGGCGACGCACACCGATGAGCAAATTGAGGCTGCATGCCAGATTATTACGCGCTGTTTCGAAGAGCTGGCGCACATGGATTTATCTGCGCTTGACATCAATCTTTAAGTGCTAGGCTTTAATCAAAAGCGAAAAAATAAGGAGGTGTCTCAAAACCACGAAAGTGAAAGAGGCACCTCCTTTTAAATGCAAAAAAGCCCCCCATAAAGCCGCCCCAAGTGTTTTAAGCATACAGGCTCATGTTCTGTGAGCATGAGAAACACCCCTAAAATTAAAAATGGGCATGCGAAAGTAAGCCGGAATCAAATTCTGGCTTACTTTTTGCCATTTAAGCGCTTTTTTTGACCGGGAAAAGCGCTTGCCCTAATCGTCGACTTTGTATTCGGTGATGCAGTTTATTGAGGTTGTATCCGAGGGCCAGCAAGAGGCACTCTGTTCTCACATTGATTTCTCCACGCGTGAGAAAACGTCTGAACCCATAGTCCCATTTTAGGAGCGCAAACGCGCCTTCTGCCTGTATGGAGCGATTGACCCGCAGTTGGATTCCTTTTTCGCTGCAAATGTTCTGACGACTCTGCTCACGATAACGGTCAAAGCGCTCAGACACGACGATTTGTTTCC
>JAEWGS010000029.1 GCA_023388205.1 Bacillota bacterium | reverse complement strand
CGGCTAAGGCAATGTCACTACGTTCACCATTAGTGTAGGGGTAAATAGCAATAACTGAATTCGGGGTTGCTTTGCCTTCAATGATTTCTCCCTTAATACCAAAGAACTTACGATCTGGCAAAGTTGGGGGTGCGATCATCGGGTCTGTGCCGTGAACTTTGTAGAGACCATCAAATTTCTTGAGCAAAGGCTTTTCTTTGTCACGGATCTCTGCTCCGTCTTCTCTATTATCACCATCACTATCTTTTTTGAGCGGATTAGAACCGAGATAGTATTCCAATCGATCGACGAGTCCATCGCCATCGGTGTCGACATCAGTCACAGAACTATGGTGGTATTCTTTGGAAAATACACGGACGTCTTTACCGTTCCAGTCGTAGGAATTATACAGACCAGCGACGAAGGTCGTGTGTTCACCCTCATAGTAACGACCAGGATCACGTTGTGTGGTGAACTCCAAGGTCACATAAGTGTTCTTTTCCTCAAAAGGTTTACCCGTATAGAGGTAGGTGGAGAACATCATACCGACATCATTTAAGATTACTTGTGAACCGCTGGTACCACGATCAGGCACATCATATTCAATACGGTTGAAACGGAAAAAGGCGTTGTTATCACGAGGATCGTTCAAGACATTTTGCAAGTCAGGTAAATTATCTTGACCTAAAGTCTCATTGCGTTGACGATCCATACGGATGGCACCTTGCAGACGACCGTAGTTAAAACCTCCATCACGCAAAGGCTCAGTCCAGTAGTCCTGACTTCGCTGAGTCTGCAATTCTCCTGTCCACACGACTTGATTGCCATCTAGCTCATCGCTATTCCATTTGCGACCCATGATGGTATAAGTTGCGTCCCCGACAAGTTTCAAGTCATCTGAGAGTAAGAGTCCAAAATAGGGATTCGCCTTGAATCCTTCATTGGTATAGTCGCTTCCCTTATAGGGCGTCATCGAGCCATCCATCCAGAAGGCCTTCTCGTTGTAGACGATCTTCCACTTCTGTTGGAAATGTTCATCTTCACCCGTTACCGGTACAACATAGACGTGGCGTTTGACTTCTTCTTCACGATGATTGTTGATGTATGGACGTGTATCGTAGTTATTAAGCCAACTTTTATCGAAGTGTCCAATAGTAAGCGTATCAAAATCGTCTGCTGTCAGACGCTTAATGCCATCGTTGGCCTCCTCAGCCTGGAGCCCCTGCAAGCCACCCATGAGCATCCCTGCCCCTACCAAGAGCGAGAGTAGTTTTTTCGAAATGTGTCTCGCTTTGGGTTGAGCTGTTTTGCGAGCAAAATGAAATGAGTCAGACTTCATTTTTTCGTTCGCACGCATTGGTACTCACCATCCTTTCAAAAAAGTTTATTGTTCATAAAGCGGTCACATTTTAGCTACATAACTGCTGATCTTCAATTTCTTATTGACTTTTTTAGGCATAAAGCTGAGCTTAGGGCGTCCAATATCTCATATCATCTTGATCTAATCTCTATTTTATGGTTGACAAAATCCAGTTTTACCCCCCCCCCGTTATAATTTTTGATCTTCTTTTTGAGTTTTGTTGTTCACTTTCACGATTTTTTTAGTTTTATGCCATCTTTAATAAAAAAAATTGGGCTCCCCACCAGAGGAACCCAATTAAATAGCTCTTCACATCTTAATGCCTATGTAGCGGAATAACTTAGTCTTTAGGCCAAAGTTTAAGATCTCGAGCGATCACTTACGCTTCACTATCTTCTTCAACCGCTTCTGTCGGCTCCGCAGCTTGCTTCTCAGAAGCCGTCGTTCCTGTACCGTTCTCAATTTGAATGTATTCTTGAGACACGAAACCTGTTTCGCCATCCGAAGTCTTCACCTGATAAAAGCCATTGCTGCGCGCTAAAATTTCCACGCGATCGTTCTCATACAAACTCCCGATTCGATCTGAGTCGGCGGAAGCTTTCTCACGGAGATTTAACTCCTCAGCCGTCACGATACCATAGACTTTCGCTTGTGTTGTCGCTACAGTTGTCGTCGGACGAGACGTGGTCGTCGGCGCTGACTGAGTCGACGGCAAGGTCACCGCCGGCGGTGGATCTGTCGGGATCGCTTCGCGGGGCGCACTGTTCAAATGGCAAGCCGCTAAAGGAATCAAAGATACGGCGCTCAAAACGACGCACATTTTTTTCATCATCATCTTCATAAATATCCTCACTGTACGCTCTAAACACGCGTTTTTTTTGATGTTTATTCTATCACAGGCCCCTCGAATGGTTAGCGGATAAAAGCTCACTTTTGTAGCTGATCTTCATCTATTTTGTGAATAGATGCTTCCGCTCGAATAAAGTGCGTCGCGAGCCATTGATCCAAATCATTATCTTTTTGCCTTAAGACCGCTTTGAGTTCTTTTTCATACTCATCCCAGAACAAGCCTGAATTCACCTGGCGAACCATAGAGATCCGCGCGTAAGCTGTCGGTTCAACCTTCTCGTTCGCAAAAACAAGCTCTTCTTCTAACTTCTCACCCGGGCGAAGTCCAATGTACTCAATTTTGACGTCTTTTTCAGGGCGCAAACCCTCACGTTCAATCAAGGCACAAGCGAGGTCTTTAATATAAACGGCCTCTCCCATATCGAGAATAAAAAGTTGTCCATCTTCAGCCATCTTACTCGCCTCAAGCAAAAGGCAAGTCGCCTCAGGAATCGTCATAAAGAACCGCTTCATCTTCGGGTCAGTCAAGGTAACGCGCCGCTCTTGATGGATCTGACTTTGAAAAAGAGGAATCACCGAACCGTTAGACGCGAGGATATTGCCAAAGCGCACGCAGATAAAACGGGTATTCGGCCATTTCTCTTGCAAAGATAGGGTCAGCATCTCTGCGATTCGCTTCGTCGCACCATACACATTCGTCGGATGCACCGCTTTGTCGGTCGAAACGAGCACAAAGCGTTCGCAGTCAAAGCGTCCCGCCAGATTCGCCACGTGATAGCTTCCATAAATATTGTTTTTGACCGCGTCCTTTGGCGCAAATTCCATCAAAGGAACGTGCTTATGTGCCGCTGCGTGAAAAACCCATTGAGGTTGATACGTTTCAAAAATTTCCTCAAGGCGCTCTTCGTCACGAACGGATCCGATCAACACGTGTAAATCAAGTTGCTCACCATAGCGATGCAAAAGTTCTTGTTGAAGCGCGTAGATTTTATTTTCATATATGTCGAGCAAAACAAGTTGCTTTACGCCAAGTTTTGCAAGTTGGCGCGCCAATTCAGAGCCAATCGAACCTCCGCCACCTGTGATCAAAACGACCTTGTCTCTCAAGTCCGCTTGAACTTGAGTAATCGCATAGGGGGACTCGCCAGAAACATAAAGGGAGTCAATCAGCTGATGAGCCTTCAAAAGCGACACAGGATCAAAAGCATCCGCCTGAGCAGAGGGCCAAGCGGAAGATAAAATCTTGTCTTTTCGTCTGAGCATCGCACGCCTCAAATGGGCCTTTAGCCGCAACTGTCCCAGCGGGCACAGAAGCAGAAAATCCTTTAGGAATCTGAAGAAACTCAAGCCCAAAGCGCCATAGAGGCCAGTGAAGAGGACGAAGTGAAAAGGTCTGTCTCCTTCAAACTTGAAAGGGAGCGCGTCGCGGTGAAAGCCAATCGTCAAGCCAAGCAAGAACAGCACAATCCAAAAGTCGAGCAAAACCCAGCCCCACGCCACGTTCAGGCGGCCAGAATCTTGATTTTTTTCTCGATTCGTCCCCATCTTTGTCTCACGCTTTCCGTTCTTTCTTTTCAGGCTGCGTTTTCTTCTTTTCAGGCTGAACTTTGGTATCCCGTCACGCTTCGCTCAAAAGCGAGGCCGCATCTTGATCCAACAAAACCACCACATCTGGATGGGTCTGTAAAATTGAAGCGGGGCACTGAGGATCGATCGGGCCTTCGACCATCTTCTTGACGGCCTCCGCCTTGCCTATTCCTGTCGCCAAAAGCAAAATCTTTCCGGCGCTCATGATGGTCCCGATCCCCATGGTGATCGCCTGCTTCGGCACATCATCAATGTGATCAAAAAAGCGAGCGTTTGCCTCGATGGTCTGTTGCGTCAAATCGACAACATGCGTCTCTTGGCTAAAACAGACATCGGGTTCATTAAAAGCAATATGCCCGTTATGTCCTAAGCCGAGCAACTGCAAGTCGATACCGCCCGCTTCCTCAATGGCCATTTCATAATCGTCGCAAGCCCATTGCACGTCTTTTGCTGCTCCATCGGGCACTTCATGCGCGTCCTCTGGCATGTTAATGTGATCGAAAAGCTGGCGCTGCATAAACTTGTGGTAGCTTTCGGGGTGCTCGTAAGAAATACCGATATATTCATCGAGATTAAAACTTTTCACTTCTGAAAAGTCGAGTACGCCCGCCTGATGCAAGGCGATCAATTCCTGGTAAGTCTCCACCGGTGTTCCTCCGGTCGCTAAGCCTAAGACCGGTTCATCAAGAGACAAAATCTCTGAGGCAATAATTGATGCGGCAGCTTTCGCCAGAGCTTTACGATCTTCAAAGACAACAATTTTCATCGTTTTTCCTCTTTCTGACGCAGACGAACTTTTTGACGCAGATAAAAGCCTCTACGCGGTCTATGCTTTAATTCGATGCAATCTCTCGTGTCCGTCCGCTTTTTATCCTGAAGCGAAAGATTGATCCTGATCAAATTCTAACGGACTTCGCAAGCCTTGACGAATGAAGCTAAAAAAGATCAAAGCATCCTTAAAAACTCAAGTCACCGATCTAAAAACTCAAGTCACCGATCTCTTTTTTCGATACGTTCATCTCAAAATGAAAACCGATTTTTAGAATCCAAGTTTTAGAAGCCAAGTTTTAGAAACGTGTCGTTAAGCGACTCAGTCAAGCTCCACCACCGTAACCCCCGCATCCCCTTGGCCAAAGCTCGCGTCTTCATAGTGTTTCACATGGGGATGTCTTTGCAAAATAGAGCGGACCAACTGCTTTAGTGCACCTGTGCCTTTGCCGTGCACGATCCGAACCGGCGACAGTCCAGCTAAGACCGCATCATCCAAAAATCGCTCCACCAGCGGCTCCGCTTCGATCGCACGAAGGCCAATCAACATGAGTTCCGCCGAGACCGAAGCCATTTTCCCCGGCATGTGATACGCTGATCTAGAAGCCTGTTTCTCTCGTTTGGCCCTCTTGTCTTTACGCGCAAATTCTCGTTTGAGTTCAGAGGCGTCAGCTGAGCTATACCCGCCCGATTTTCCATGGCGCATGCCCTTGCTCGAAAAAAGATTCGTTTGCTTCGCCTGTGCTTTTGTCCCGTGCGCCGGCTCCAACGACTTCGCTTCGACGCGCATACTGAGACTCCCTTGACTGACCTGAACCATACCTTTCTGATCCGGCTCAGAAAGCAAACGGCAATCTTGAGCCAAAAGCGGCACATAGTAATATTCGCCCACCTTCAATTCGAGTTCTTTGGTCGGCTTCTTACTGGCTTTTCTTGCGTCGAGGGTCTCTTTTGCAATCGCCCCTTCAATCTCTCTTAGCTCCGTTCGTAGCGTCCCTCTCAAAGCCTGTCCCAGGCGACTGGCTTCCTGAATTTGGCCCGTTGCAATGAGTTCTTTGAGTTCATCGAGCCACTGATCCACCACCACTAATTTATCTTCAAATTCTTTTCGCGCCTCATAGCGAATCCGCTCCAAGGTTTCCTTGCGACGATCTTGCAGGCGCTGTTTTTCCAGACTCAATTGTTCTTCTTTTTTCTCTAAGCTTTGGCGAATCGCTTCACTTTGGGCGCGGTCTTTTTCCGCAATGAGCCTCTGATCTTCCGCTTTTTGTAAAACACGCTCCAAACTCACATTCGCCTCATTGAGTTCTTGCTTTGCACGCTCGATCAACCTGAGCGGTAAGCCCAATCTTTGTGAAATAACAAAAGCGTGGCTGACGCCTGGAACGCCAATCATCAGCTTATAAGTTGGTTTCAAAGAATTGACATCAAAACTACAAGAGGCATTCTCGACCCCTTCCGTTTCTAAAGCATAGACCTTGAGTTCCCGATAATGCGTTGACACCATATGAATCGCGCCTAAATGCCGCAGCTCTTCACAGATGGAAATGGCCAAAGCCGCTCCTTCAGATGGGTCCGTGCCTGAACCCAGCTCGTCGATCAAGACCAAGCTGCGCTCATTGGCCACATCCAAGATTTGCACTAAACGGCGCATGTGAGAAGAAAAGGTTGAAAGGCTCTGCTCGATACTTTGTTCATCACCGATGTCCGCTAGAACTTGCTCAAAGACAGAAATTTCCGAACCATCTGCGACGGGAATCAAAAGTCCTGACATCGCCATCAAAGTCAGTAGGCCACAGGTTTTCAGCGAAACGGTTTTGCCGCCCGTATTCGGTCCCGTCACCATGAGGCTTTGATAGTTTTTTCCAATTTCCAAATCGATCGGGACCACTGTTTTTCGATCGATCAAAGGATGCCTCGCTTGCTTAAGTCTGATGATGCCCCGCTCATTCACCTCAGGCCGTGTCGCACGCTGAGCCTTGGCGAGCTTCCCTTGCGCCTGTAGGGCGTCCAAAGTGATCGCCGCCTTTTCATTTCTTAAAAACAGCTCCGCATGGCTCGCCACTTCTTCAGAAAAAGCTTTCAAAATTCGAGCGATCTCCGCCTGCTCTTTGACTTGAAGTTCACGAATCTCATTGTTGCGATCTAACACCGCCGTTGGTTCTACGAAAATCGTCTGTCCCGAGGCCGACGCATCGTGAATCAGGCCCGGAATCGCATGGCGATGACTGGCTTTGACCGGCAAAACATAGCGACCATTTCGCATCGTCAAAACGCTATCTTGCAGGGCGTCTTGCTGACTTCGCATCAACTTCTCTAGGTGCTGACGAATCCACTGCTGCTTTTCGCGCATTCGACTTCGGATTTCAAAAAGCGTGCTGCTTGCTCGATCGGAGAGCTCTTCTTCCGACAAAATCGCACTGTCTAATCTCGCGGCAAGATCTGGAAAAGCCTCGAGCTGCGTCCAGGTTTGAAAATAAAGGCCGTTGCGTTTCAGTCGATAGAGACTTTCCTCCTCCGCCTCAAAAAAGCTGTGGGTTTGCGATGCTTCTTGATCGATCTCATCTTCAAGAGATAAGCGCCGCGTGAAGTCATGTAAACGCTCAATACATCTCAAAAATGCGGCGATCCGCATCAATTCCGCGCAATTCAAACTCGCGTCACGCATCGCCCGATGCACGGACATCGAAACACTCTGAAGCCCCGCCAACGGAAGTTCCCCGTAACGCTCGTAAATCATTAAAGCATCCCAGGACGCTTGAAGATCTTCTCTCACTTTCTCAATATCAGAAGATGGCGTCAAAGAGCGCGCACGTTCTTTCGCCGCCTCTGAAAAACAAAGCTGAGCCAGCTCCTCCCTAATGCGCGGAAATTCTAAACGATCAAGGTCAAACATTTCGGTCATGTATGCTCCTCTTCAATCTGCCCGTGGGCGCTTTGATCCGCTTCTTTCATTTTTTCTTCTTGTTTTGAAACAGAAGCCTTTAGGTGACTTTGATACGCTTTGGCATACATCAGCCAAGCGAAGGCGCCCATAAACACAGCTGAATAAAGCAAAACGCGAGACAAAACGAAAAATCCATAAGGAATCAAGAAGGATGAAGCAAAAGCGAAAGCAAACAAAACCGTTGCCGCCTTGCCATACCATTTCGCCGAAACCGCATGTCCTCTCTCCCACAAAAAAGCAGATGCTGCGATCATCAGAAGATCTTTCACCAGCAAAAACACGGTGACCCAAAGCGGCAAAAGATCGACTAGGAAAAGGGCATAGGCGGTCACGATCTGAAAGACTTTATCCACAAAAGGGTCCAGCACCTTACCCACATCGGAAACTTCATTAAAACGTCGCGCAATCCAGCCGTCCAAAATATCCGTGCTCCAAATCAAGAAAAAAAGCAAAATGGCAAAGCCACCGTGGCCCTTCGTTCGCATAATCTCGCTGACCATCAGCGGAATCAAGAGAGCACGAATCAAGGTCAAAGCATTGGGAACAGTCAACCACTTATGGTTTCGCGCCTCAGGTGGCCGCTGCGCCGTAGAAAGATTCTTCTCACTTGAATTCATTTCTGTCATGTTCTTATCCTTATTCATCTTATTTTCATATTCATCTTATTCTCATGCTCATTTTAGAACCATCTCAAGGATCTGGGCAACAAAAGCGTCAAAAAAACCGAGGTCGACGAGGCCTCGGTTTTTTATGCTTGCTCATATCTTGCTCATTAATTTGATAGAGAAAAATTCGATGACGGCATTGCGCTTATACTGCGCCGACTCCGCACTTGATTCACATGCAAATCAAGGACTCAGCCTTACCTTACATCGCGATCAAAAGCGCGTTCATGACCTCATCGCGGTCAATCCCCTTCTTCATCGCCAAGCCTTCATGAATATCCACATCTGTGATTTTGCCGTTTTGCATACAGACCAAGCGGTCGTAGCGCCCCTCATTGATGCAATGGACGGCCTGAAGACCCATCAAGCTAGCCATCTGACGATCTCGAATCGTCGGTGATCCACCGCGCTGCAAGTGGCCCAAGATTGTTGCGCGCGTTTCAATTCCCGTCAAAGCTTCAATCTTGCTCGCCATCTCAATAGCCGAATTCATGCCTTCGCAGTGGAATCCCTCTGCAACGACCACCACGTAATGGCTCTTGCCTCGATTGCGGCACTCGAGCAGCGTCCGAACCACATCTTTTTCAAAATCCATCGGCACTTCAGGTGTCAAAATCACTTCAGCGCCACAGGAAAGCCCGACGTTCAAAGCCAAATACCCCGCATGACGACCCATGACTTCAATGACCGAGCAGCGTTCATGCGAACTCGCCGTATCACGCAGCTTATCAATTGCTTCCATCGCGGTATTCATCGCCGTGTCATATCCAATCGTATACTCCGTGCAAGCGATGTCATTGTCGATCGTACCCGGAATACCAATCACTTTGATCCCCTGCGTCGTCAAAGTCTTCGCACCCTGAAAGGAACCGTCGCCTCCAATCACAACGACCGCGTCCACATTAAAGACACGACACATCTCTGCGGCCTGTCTTAAGCCCTCAGGGGTACGGAAGGTCGTCGAACGTGCCGTCATCAAGAAAGTGCCGCCTTTTTGAAGCTTCTCGGACACCGAACGACTATTCAGTGCGACAAAGTCCCCGCGCCACAAACCGTGATAACCACGGCGCACACCGAGCATATTGTAGCCATAGTTCAAACCTGCGCGAACCACTGCACGGATCGACGCATTCATTCCAGGTGCATCGCCACCACTCGTCAAAACCGCGATGGTCTTACCCTGACCAATGCTCGCATCCGCATGATACTTCTCAGGTCTCAAAATTGCCGAATTTTCATACATCGGAGCCTGACGCGCTTCTTCAATTTCCATATACATTTCATCGCGCTCATCGCGTTGTTCATTTCCCATGTGTTTGCCTCCTCGGCCCTAAGGGCGAGTGATTTGTTTTTTTTGTGCCATGATCATTGCAATCATCATCGCAATCATCGCACAAGATAAAATTATAACAAATCAGATTCTTTGCGCCGTTTCTCTGCGGCGAGTTTTCGCCTAGCTGCATGCGCTTCATCTGTTTCCATGCTTCGAATGTCCTGTGCGCTAAAGGTCGGTGCGAAATCCCCACGCTGGGTGATGCGGCCTTTGAGGGCAATCACCCTGCCTTCGATCAAAATCTTTTGCACACGTTTGAGTAAATCCGAAAACACCAAAACATCAAAGGTTCCTTCGAGGTCCTCCACCGTCAGAATACACATCATTTCATTGTTCCGCGTGAGGCGGCTTTTGCGCGACAAAATCATGCCCGCCATATAAACCACTTCGCCTCGATCAATGATATTTTGCAACTCCTCACTGTGTGTCCGTCCATTTTCTGATCCGGCTTCATCAAGCTCTCTAGCGACAAACAGACGGGATGACAAATAAAAACCGCTTTCAAGTTGTTTGCGATAGTCATCGAGGGGGTGACCTGTGACATAAATGCCCAGCACCTCTTTTTCAAGCTCCAAACGCTGTCTTTGGTCGTAGGCAGGAAGGTCGGGTATCACGGGCTCATTCGAAGGCTGTTCTTCAATCGCAAAAGCGTCAAAAAGACCAATCTGATTGTTGGAAACTCGGTCTTTGCTGTTCGCCAGCTCCTTAAAATACAGATTCGCGGCGCCAATCATTTGACTGCGTTCAATACCAAAGCCATCTAGGGCTGAAGCCAAAATCAAAGACTCCACAACACGAATACGAATGCCAAGGGCATAAGCGCGGCGCAAAAAGTCCCCAAAGGTCGTAAACACACCGTGCGTTTCCCGTTCAAGCACCAAATCGTGCATGATCTTCATCCCTACATTTTTCACTGCGCCAAGAGCAAAGACAATCTTCCCTTCATGCGTCGAAAAGCGTTCGCGCGACAAATTCACATCCGGAGCTAGAACTTCAATCCCCATCTCTCTTGCCGCACGCACATAAGTGGATGCATGACTCAGGTCACCCAAGAAAGAATTGAGCATCGCCGCCATGAACTCCACTGGGTAGTGATACTTCAGCCAGGCTGTCTGATACGCCACAACTGCATACGCCGCCGCGTGAGGTTTATTAAAAGCATAACCTGCAAAGGCCATCACTTCTGCGAAAATGCGCCTCGCGGTCGTCTCGTCCACTCCATTTTTTAACGCGCCTTGGACCTCTCGCCCCTCGAGATCGGTTCCACCAAAAATAAAAATCTCTTCATATTTCGCCATCTCCTGAGGCTTCTTCTTGCTCATCGCGCGGCGAATAATATCCGCTTGCCCCAGGGAAAAGCCTGCCAAATCACGGACGATTTGCATCACCTGTTCCTGGTACACAATACAGCCGTGCGTCACGTTGAGAATCGGCTCAAGTAAGGGGTGATCATAATGCACCGTCTCTGGATGGTGCTTCCCGGCAACATATCGTGGAATTTGTTCCATAGGTCCGGGGCGATATAGGGATACGCCTGCAATGATTTCTTCCAAATTTTCAGGACGAAGTTCTTTGATAAAAGAGGTCATCCCCGGAGATTCAAGCTGAAAGACCGCCTTGGTCTTTCCCTCTGAGAGCATCTCGTAGATCTCGGGTTCGTCCAAGGGCATCCGATCAAAATCAATCTCCACGCCGTGATTTTTGCGCACCAAATCCCTTGTGTCACGGAGCACCGTCATTGTCCTTAATCCTAAGAAATCGAACTTAAGCAGACCCACCTGCTCAATGCGCTCTTTCGTGTATTGCACAACAATCGCTTCATCATTTCTCGCTAGGGGGGCAATATCCATCAAGGGCTTCGACGCGATGATCACGCCTGCCGCATGCGTGGATGCATGTCGAGGCATCCCTTCCAATTTGCGCGCGGTATCAATGAGTTCGTGGACGTTTTCGTCCTTCTGATAGACTTCTGCCAGCTCAGGATTTTGTTTCAAAGCTTTGTCCAAGGTCATCGACAATTCGGCTGGAATCATCTTCGCGATACGGTCGCTTTCGCTATAAGGGAAATCCATCACACGTGCCACATCACGCACACACGCACGCGCCGCCAAGGTCCCAAAAGTCACAACTTGACAGACGTGGTCTCGCCCATATTTTTGCGCGACATAGTCAATGACCTCCTGGCGCCTCTCATAGCAAAAGTCAATATCAAAGTCCGGCATGCTGACACGGTCCGGATTCAAAAAACGTTCAAAGAGTAGCTGATATTCCAAAGGATCAATATTGGTGATCCCAACACTGTAAGCAACCAAAGAGGCCGCCCCTGAGCCGCGCCCAGGCCCGACCATGATGCCGCGTTCTTTGGCAAAACGAATATAGTCCCACACGATCAGGTAGTAATCGGTGTACCCCATTTTGTCGATAACAGCGATCTCTTCTTGAAGCCTTTCTTGGTAGGCTGAAACGTCAAAACGCCTCGGTTGTCCATCAGCCAATCTTTGCTGGAGGCCCTTTTGAGCCAAATCCATCAAATAATCTCGATGCGACGCGAAAGGGGCTGGAACATCAAAGGTCGGTAAAAACAAAGTGCCAAAAGGGATCTCTACTGAACAGCGCCGCGCAATTTCCACGGTGTTTTGAATCGCATCTGGGACATGCTTGAACGCCTCGATCATCTCTTCCTCAGACTTGAGATAAAAAGCATCCGTTTCCATGCGCATGCGATCCTGGTCACTGAGTTTCTTACCCGTTTGCATGCAGAGGAGCACATCTTGGACTTTCGCATCTTCAGGACGCAAATAGTGCACATCATTGGTCGCCACCAAAGGAACATCCAAATCTCGCGCGAGTTCAATCAGTTGCGCATTGACCTGTCGCTGCTCAGGAATGCCATTCGCTTGCAATTCTAAGAAGAAATTTTTCGCGCCAAAGATTTTCTGATGTTTCAGAATGAGGCGGCGCGCCTCGTCCCTTTGCCCCTTGAGCAAAGCCTGCGGAATTTCACCGCCGAGGCAAGCGGAGGTCGCAATCAGCCCTTTCGCATGCTTCGCCAAAGTCTCATGATCCGTGCGCGGCTTAAAATAAAACCCGTCGACATAAGCCTTGGACACAATGTGATAAAGATTTTTGAGGCCTTCATCCGTCTCTGCTAAAAGGAGCAGATGATGACGCTCTCGATCCTCCACTGAAGATTTATTCAAAGCCCCATGGGGCGCAACATAAACCTCACAACCGATAATCGGCTTAATGCCCTCTTGCAACATACTCTGATAAAAATCCACGGTCCCAAACATGGAACCGTGGTCGGTCAGCGCACAAGCTTGCATGCCGAGTTCTTTGAGCCGGTGGGGCAAATCCTTGATGCGAATCGCCCCATCGAGCAAAGAATACTCAGAGTGCACATGCAAGTGGACAAATCGACTTCCGCTTAAATCCACTTGCTTCGGGCTTTGCCGTGTTTCACTCATGCCAATAACTCCTGAATCTGAGCTTTCACTTCATCACGCATCTGCTCAAGACGCGCTTTTGCTTTCGCCTGGCTATCGTCATAGGCCGCAAAGTAGACCTTTAATTTCGGCTCTGTGCCCGATGGACGAATGCAACACCAGTCGTCGCCTTGCAATTCATAAAGCAAGACATCTGAGACAGGCAATTCCAAGCGAGAACTTGTGCCCTGCTCTCGATCTTGACGCAGCGAATTCAAGTAGTCGCGACGCGCTTTGACCGGTGAGGCCGTCACCTTTAGGGTATCTTCTTCGCGCAATTTGGCCATGGCGCCTTTGATCTTAGCAATGCCGTCAAGTCCTTCAATCGTCATCGAAATGGTCTGCTCAGCGGCGTAGCCATAACGCTCAAAGAGTCCATCTAAGCGGTCAGCTAGGGTCTGTCCTTCTTCTCTTGCTGTCGCCGCCATCTCAGCAATGAGCAAGCAAGAAACCACCGCATCTTTGTCTCTCACATCAGTTCCCGTCAAATAGCCGTAGCTCTCTTCAAATCCAAATTGGAAATGCATCGGGCCGTGATCATCATAACGATCGATGAGTTCACCGATAAACTTGAATCCGGTCAGGACCTCAAACAAAGTGACATCATAAGCCTGACAAATTCGCTTCGCTAGGCGTGTCGATACAATGGTCGTCGCGCAAAAAGACTGTTCGGGCAAAAGCCCGCGCTGAGCTTTGGCAGAGAGAATGTACTCCATGAGCAGGCAACCAATTTGGTTGCCATTTAGAACCTGCCAAGAACCGTCCTTTCGGCGCACCACCAAACCGGCACGGTCACTGTCAGGGTCTGTCGCCAAAACCAAGTCTGCACCCTTTTTATCCGCGAGCTCAATCCCCATTTCTAAAGCGGCGCGCTCTTCCGGATTCGGATAGGTCACCGTCGGAAAATCGCCGTTCGGGGCTTCCTGCTCAGGCACCACATAAACTTCTTTGAAGCCTGCTGTTTTGAGTGCCTTTTGGACGGGGAGATTGCCCGCACCGTGCAAGGGGGTATAGACGATCTTGAGGTCCGAATGCTTTTGAATCATTTCGGGATTGATCCGAAGTCCCATCAACATGTCGTTATATTTTTCGTCGAGCTCTTCACCAAAAGACACCCAAAGGCCTTGCGCCTTCGCTTCTTCCTCACTGAGGATCTTTAAGCTGCGGAAGTCTTGAATCTGATCCATCTCGCGCAAGACGACATCTGCCGCTTCAGGAGGCATCTGCCCACCGTCTTCGCCATAGGCTTTGTAACCGTTATATTTCGCTGGGTTATGGCTGGCTGTCACCATGACGCCGCCTACACAGTGGAAGTGACGCACCGCAAAAGACAGTTCCGGTGTCGGACGCAAACGATCGGTCACATAGGCCTTAATCCCGTGCGCGGCCAAAACACCCGCGGTCACTGCAGCAAATTCAACCGATCCATTTCGCGAATCATGCGAAATGGCAATGCCCCGCGCCTTCGCCTCTTCACCAAGGCTTTCAACATAGCGCGCCAATCCTTCGGTTGCCAAAGCGACCGTGTAGCGATTCATGCGATTCGTGCCCGCACCAAGCTCTGCGCGCAAACCACCCGTTCCAAATTGAAGCCGTTGACCAAAGCGTTCTTTGATCTCTTTTTCATCCTCGGAGATTTTCTTAAGTTCAGCTCGCGTCGCCTCGTCGAAGTAAGGATCGCTCGTCCAAATTTGATATTCCTTCAGACAATCCATGACCACGTCTCCTCTTACCAAGCGGAATTGATCAGCACTTCTTCGTCATATCCACCGTTCATTTTTTGCTTGTTCGTAGAATTGTACGCACGTTGTACACGAATCCCGCGAATGCCACACTCTCTCGCTGCGAGAATGTCATCATCACTGTCCCCATAGTGGATACTCACATCGTGCTTTTTAATGTAGTAGCTCTTATCATACTCGTAACCCTCTTGAGGCGTGTCCGCCGTGTAATCAATAAAAACCTCTTCGGGCAGATCAAAAAA
Organism: Bacillota bacterium; assembly: GCA_023388205.1. Taxonomy (GTDB): domain Bacteria; phylum Bacillota; class Clostridia; order Saccharofermentanales; family Fastidiosipilaceae; genus JAEWGS01. Next base: position 9,471 of record JAEWGS010000029.1, on the reverse strand, counting down.
GCGCTGCAAGGTCTTGGATGTTTTCGTCGAAACACCATTTTCATTTTTAGAGTGTTTCGTTCTTCCCGTGATAAAGAAGATGTGATCGCCGCGCTCCAGATGCATGTGGATCAAATCATAAGCGGATTGCTTAGGAATCGAAAATTCGTCACCTTGTTCAGCAACAAAGTCCCAGAACTCTTGATTAAACAGATAGCTAATTTCACCGCGTTCATCTCCTGGAATCTGGAAGTGATCCATGCCGTAACGAAAATAAGCCGAAGAATGAACCAGCGTATCATCAATATCAAAGCTCACATTGATCGGCCCCTGATCTTTGAGACTCTCTTTAATTTGCTCGACCGAAACGAAATGCACCGGTTTTTGCGTCGGTTCATTGCTGTAAAAACCTTCATTGGTGTAAGGCACTTTGGGGCCTGCGGCCTGAGCCAGCGTCGCTGGAAGCGTGCCCGCCAAAAGCAAGGCTAAAGTCATTGAAGTCAGTGCGTGTTTTTTCATGGTATATCTCCATTTCCTACAAAGCATCTCATGCTTGACTTGATCCAAAAGGAACACTCAGACGCTTCGCTAAATTGCCTATTAAATTAACAATCCACGACCCCTTTTTCAAGACTGTTTTAAGCAATTCTCATAAAAACCAAGCGTTCTCAACTCAAAATTAAGAATAGATCAGAAAAATTTAAGCTTCGAGTTCTTCTCTTGCAATCATCATCAAATCCCGCAACTCAGCGGCGCGCTCGAAATCCAAATTCGCCGCCGCTTCGTTCATTTTGCGCTCCAAGTGATCCGCGAGTCGCAAGCGCTCCGCCGCTCCCATTTTTCGAATCGTCGAAGCTTCATTGAGTCCTGTGCCCAAACCTTCATCAAAGAGCGCCAATTCACCCGCTCGCTTTGTCCTCCCTTGACTTGTTGTGCGACCTTTTCTCTTTGTCTTCGATGAGGCAGCGCCGCTTTCTTCAAGCAAGGTATCGAGGCTCTCTCTAATTTCCTTTTTGACTGTATGTGGCACCAGACCATGCGCTTCGTTATAAGCGGCCTGAATGACGCGGCGTCGATTGGTCTCTTCAATCGCCCGATACATCGAATCTGTAATCTCATCAGCAAACAATAGGACATGCCCGTGTACATTTCGCGCCGCTCGCCCCATGGTTTGGATCAGACTCGTCGTCGAACGCAAGAAGCCCTCTTTATCTGCATCAAAGATGGCAATCAAAGAAACCTCCGGCAAGTCGATTCCCTCGCGCAGCAAGTTAATCCCAACGATGACGTCGATCGATCCAGCGCGTAGTTTACGTAAAATCTCTAGACGTTCTTCATTCTTAATGTCCGAATGCAAGTAGCTGACTTTGATATCATGCCCCGCCAAGAATTCCGCGACTTGTTCAGCGCTCTTTTTCGTCAAGGTCAAGACCAAGGTTCGCTCATCCCTTTGAATCCGCTGGTGAATCTGTTCGAGCAAATAATCAATCTGACCTTCAGTTGAATGGATCTCCACCTCGGGGTCCAAAAGACCCGTCGGGCGAATCACTTGCTCCACGGTCGATGTCGCATGTTCTTTTTCATACGTGCTCGGCGTCGCACTCACGAAAATCGTCTGTCCCATGCGCTGCTCAAACTCTTCGAAATTCAAAGGACGATTGTCATAGGCCGAAGGCAAGCGAAAGCCAAAATCAATCAGTGAGCGTTTACGCGATCGATCGCCCTGATACATCGCGCCTAGTTGAGGTACGGTCACATGGCTTTCATCAATCATGAGCAAATAATCATTCGGGAAAAAGTCCAACAAAGTGTAAGGCGCCTGACCTGGCTGACGGCCATCCAAATGTCTTGAATAGTTCTCAATGCCTTTGCAAAAGCCCGTTTCGCGCAGCAGCTCTAAATCGTAACGCGTTCTTTGTTCTAGGCGATAAGCTTCGACCAACTTTCCCTCCGCTTGAAGCAGCTTAAGTCGAGCATCGAGTTCTTCTTCAATCGAGCGCAGCGCCTTGAGGGTCTTTTCATCCGTGCTCGCATAGTGAGAGGCCGGGGTAATTCCCACGTAAGATCGAGTCGCGCGCAGCCGATGGTTTAAGCAATCATACTCTTGCAAACTTTCAATCTCATCACCAAAAAAAGACACGCGCACGAACACCCGATCATAGTTTGACGGGTAAATATCCACGGTATCTCCTTTCACGGCAAAGGTCCCGCGCTTACGCTCATAATCATTTCTGAGATATTGAATTTTAACGAGTTGCTCAAGCAAAGCATCCCGCGACAAGACTTGCCCCGGACGCAGGTGCACCATCAGTTCTTTATAGGTCGAGGGAGCACCCAAACCATAAATACAAGACACACTTGCGACAACAATAACATCTCGGCGCTCAATCAAACTGGCCGTCGCACTGTGACGCATTCGATCAATCTCATCATTGATCGCTGCATCTTTTTCAATATAGGTATCTGAACCCGGAATATAGGCCTCAGGCTGATAGTAATCGTAATAGGAAATGAAATATTCCACCGCGTTATGCGGAAAAAACGCTTTGAATTCTGCGCAAAGTTGCCCCGCCAAAGTCTTGTTGTGCGCGATGATGAGTGTCGGCCGATTAAGCTCTGCAATGACATTCGCCATTGTGAACGTCTTTCCTGAGCCTGTCACACCGAGCAAGATTTGACCGTCATCGCCCTGCTTAATCCCCTGCACAAGATGCTTGATCGCCTGAGGTTGATCCCCCATCGGCTGAAAAGGACTAACTAATTCGAAATGATCCATTGATGCGCCTCTTTTATGCCCTCAATTTTTTTCAGAAACGCGCTGTCCCCTTGAGCACACGCTTCACCCTTGAACGCGATGCGCCTTTGAGCACACGCTTCGCCCTTGAACGCGATGCGCCTTTGAAAGTTGAGCCATGATGTGTCGCGCTACGTTTCTTTTGAACCTTCAGTATAAACCAGCCGCCCCTTCCAGCCGCCCCTTGGTACCCTCGAATCAGTTTAGATTCACCCTAATCATTTGATAAAGCGCCTCGCATGGCACCATTTTGTCCCCTGTTTTTAGGATCCAAACAGCACAAAAGTTCGCAAATTCTAACATCTCGAACTTCTCGCATTCGTTATACTTAATAAGTTCAATTTCATCCAAAGGATCGCCCATGGTTTTTTCAAGCTTAACCTTTTTATATGTTTTCTTACTGGTGCTCTTAGTCTTGCACAGTATGACGTACAAAAATCAGCAGAGAAACACGCTTTTACTCGTTTTTTCTCTCTTTTTCTATGCGTGGGGTGAGCCCATCTGGGTCTTCCTCATGATCTTAGATGCCTTCGTCGCCTGGATTTGTGCAGGGCGTGTCGATAAAATCTACGCCCAAGCGGCCCTGCGATCTAGAACTTTTTCTGCCACAGCGCTCGCCCAGCAAGAACAAAAACGGGATGCCCACGGTCTTACCGTCGCAGAACGCCGCAAAGTTCGCTTCTACTTCGTCTCGGGCGTCAGCTTCTGTGCCGCGTTGCTCCTCATATTCAAGTACACTGGCTTTTTTCTCAGTGGACTGAACCTCATCCCTTTCATTCATTTGCCCATTCCGAACATTCGTCTTCCCATCGGGATCTCTTTTTTCACCTTTCAGATCATCACCTATATCGTCGACGTCTATCGCCGCGATGCTGCGGTTCAAAAGCGCTTCCCCGATCTTTTGCTCTATGTCTGCCTCTTCCCTCAGCTCATCGCGGGTCCGATCGTCCGCTACGCAGATGTTGCTGAGCAAATCAATCACCGCCGCGTCACAACCGAAAAAATCGTTTCCGGTATCGAGCGCTTTCTCATCGGTTTAGCCAAAAAAGCCATCCTGGCCAATTACGCCGGGCAAATTGTCCGCGACACGCTCGAAACAAGACTTGGGCAGCTGACTGCCCTTGAAGCCTGGCTCGGCCTCCTCGCCTACGCCTTTCAGATTTATTTCGACTTCTCTGCCTACTCGGATATGGCGATCGGCCTTGGTCGCATGTTTGGCTTCGAATTTTTGGAGAACTTCAATTATCCCTATATTTCCAAAAGCATCACTGAATTTTGGCGTCGCTGGCACATGTCCCTCGGCACCTTCTTCCGCGACTATGTCTATATTCCACTCGGCGGCAAATATCACAAACAGCTCCGCAACATTATTGTGGTTTGGCTCCTCACAGGATTTTGGCACGGCGCTTCTTTGAACTTCCTTCTGTGGGGGCTTTACTACGCGATCTTGCTCGTCATTGAAAAGTATTTCTTCCTCAAAGTGACCGTGCATTGGCCTGCCTTCATCAAACGTGCGCTCACCTTCTTCTTGGTGTTGATGGGCTGGGGCTTCTTTTACTTTACGGATTTCAGCAAGATGGGACTGTTCTTCCAAACCCTGCTCGGGCTGACCCCTTATGGCTTTTCTTCGCAACTCGCGGTCGATCAAATGCGCGGCTATATGTTCTTTTTCCTCTTGCTCGGTCTCGCTGCCACACCAATTCCCACTTGGCTCTATCAACATGCCCTACGCTTCTTCTGGCGCCAGCTCGGAGGGGTTTACGATCCAAGTCAAGATTTAGGCCGCACAAAAAAGCTTTTGCGAAGTGGCTTCCCCAAAGATCTCCCAAGGCCGAAGGAACGCCCTCGCGTCACAAGCTCGATTTACACCATCTACTTACTCTTCAAAAATGCCCTCTTACTCCTCGCCTCAACGGCAGCTTTGGTCAGTGCCTCTTACAACCCCTTCTTGTACTTCCGCTTCTAGCCTTGGCTTTCCACTTCTCAATACAGCTGTCCCAAAGATCACCGATCGCCTCGATCAAGAATTTGAACCCGCTTAGGGAGAACACATGAACAAAAGACAAAACATCATTATTATCCTTGGATTTATCGGGCTTTTGAGCCTTGGACTCTTTTTGTCCATTCTCTGGCCCAAATCGGCCTTTCTCAAGAACGAAAACCGTATGGCGGCAGAGTTTCCGCAAGTTAATTTTGAGAGTATCAAAACCGGGCTCTTTTCCCAGGGCTTCGAAAACTATTACACTGACCAGTTCCCCCTGCGCGACTGGTTCATGGGCTTTGATCGCAGCATGCATCGGCTTTTGACAGGCAGCGCCTTTTCCTCTGGTGCAGATCAAGTTCAGGTCTTTCATAAAAAAACGGACCTCGGTCAAGGGCAGAATTTACAAGATCTTTCTGATGCAAAAGCGGGCCAAAACCCACGTCCATCTGAAGGCAACACTGCAAACACCCCTGTTTCGACTGATCCAAACGCCAAGGCCTCAAATGCAAACACGCCCCAAGTGACGACTGCACCCACCGATGATCCCCGCTACGCCAAACCGGATGCCAATGCCGCCTTACCTGTCGTCGATGAAGATGAGGTCCAAAATGTCAACAACGTCATCCTCGTTGGCGACCGTGCGATGGAGATTTTTTATTACAACGAAGAAATTAATGCCAGCTATGGGGAGCGCGTTTCGCGTTTGGCGCGTCTTTTATCTCCCAGTACCAAGGTCTATAACATTCCCGTTCCGACCTCAGTTGAGTTCTATGCTTCAGAAAGCTACCGAGGCCCGGACAACTCCCAAAAACGCGCCTTTGAAACCGTCCGCGAAAACCTCTCTTCTGATGTCACTTATGTCGACGCTTACGCCGAAATTCGAGCAGCCGCGGCAGATCCCAATAATTATCTCTACTTGCGCACGGATCACCACTGGACGCAACTGGGTGCTTATTACGCCTACCGCGCTTTTTGTTCTGCCGCTGGGATCACCCCGCTTGCGCTCGATGAGATGGACCACGGTGTGATCAAAGAGCCTAGCTACGGAAGCATGCTCGGCTACACGGACCGAGCACAAGTCCTCGTCGATAACCCCGATACGGTGGAATACTGGAAGCCCAAATATACCGTGACAGGGATCGCCGTTGACAATGAGACGGACGATGAATCCGCAGGTTACGATGTCGACCTCATCGCCAAAGACTTCGAAGTTGATAACAAATATCTCGCCTTTACGATGGGCGATCACAGCTACCTGCATTATCATTCGAGTATTGCAAATGGCAAGAGCGTCCTTTTGCTCAAAGAATCTTACGGTAACGCTTTTGTCCCCTTCCTGACTGGCCATTATGAACACGTCTACGTCCTAGACCCCAGACGCATCACCTCGATCTCCCTTTCTCAATTTTGCCAAGAGCACCATATTGATGATTGCATTGTGATGAATTATTCCTTTGGGATCGCGAACGGATCGTGGCAAGACGCCTTTGAATCGATGATTTATTAGTCCATTCATCCCTTTTTTCACGAGTCGACGCATTTGTGTTAAATAAAGGATCAAAGAAAAACACCCATGCCCTGAACGCTGACTATGGCTCAGGACATGGGTGTTTTATTCTCATCTCAGTCAGAGTTTTTCACTCTTGCCCTTGATAAGTCCTCAAATCTTCACTCAAAAAAAGGAGTCGCCGATAGCTTCCCAAAAGTCTTGAAGTCAAACGAGATCCGTAGATGGCTTGAATCGCATCATAATCAAAGTTACTTGATATCAAGCAAGGGCGATGACCTTGCTGGCGCAAACTCAAAAGATCCAAGAGATCTTCAGCAAAATCAGGATAGCGATCCAACTCAGTCCCCAAATCATCAATCAACAAAACTTCACACATCTGCACTTGCTGCAATTGCTCTCGAACAGAAGACAGCCGTCTCGCGTCTTGTGAAAAACTCCGCGCCAGTTGTCGATCTTCACTCAAAATGCGAGCGAGCTGAGATGCTCTCAAAAATTGAATGCTGACCCCCTGCTCCAAAAGCAGGTTGGCCACACAAGACAAAGCAAAGGTTTTACCAGAGCCCGTCCCACCACAGAGATAATAGCCCAAGGGCAAGTCCTTTTTCACTCCCGCCGCCTGATAACTCAGGTCAAAAGTCGCGCTCGGTGCAACGCGACTTCTAAGCCGAGAAAGCATCACGGCATAGCGGTAGAGGCTCCTCATATTCTGCTTCATCAAAGCGCGCACACTCAAGCCGGAAATCGCTTGAGCCTCATCTTGGGTCAAACGATTCACTAAATCCACTTCGCTCAGTTCTTGATCTGAATAGCGCTCTGGCTCAAATCGACGAAACTGCCCTTCAAGATCCAGATGCGCATCCATATGCAAGTCCAAAAGCAGCTCTGCAAGATTTTTGCGAAAGCACTTCGGACAAACCGATTCACCCACATAACCGTGATCATGGCAATAAGAGCAATCTTCACGAGGGGATAAATAATTTTCGTTCAAATCATGAGCGGCCAAAAACGCCGCACGCTTTTTCTCGACCGCATCCAAGGCGGCGTCTTTTTCTTCAATCAAAGAGGGTTCTCGCGTCGCCGAAAGACGATCCGCCTGCGCCCGCCGCCACTCAAATTCGAGTTCTTCCAATTCCGGATAACGCTGCCAAAGATCCAGTCGACGCGCCAAAGCTTCTGCGTCACGACGTCGCCTTTTATCCTGATAATGGCTTTTGATCAGAAGTTCCAATCTTTGCATGCGCCCTCCTTATAAATTTTCGGGATAATCAATATCGCTTTCTTCCGCCTGCTTGGCCTGCTGGTCCAGCTCTGCTTTGAGACCGTCAATCCCTCGCGCTCTGGCTTGCTCTAGTTCTTCGCCACGCAAAGCCTGAAGACCCAATGAACGGCGGATCAAGTTATAACGTTCTTGCGTCTGTTCAATTTCACCCATGCCAGCGCTCGGAGAATTGCCTCGCTTCTTCTCGCTGCCATCGCCTTGTTTTTTAGGCGAAGCTTGATCCCCATTTTGTAAAAGTTTTTTCTCCAAGTCTAAGCGATTTCTACCTTTCAAAACGCCCGACGCACCCAACAATTGAGCTTTTCCACTCGCGGATTTCGGCGCTTTTTTTTGTTTTTGATTCGCCTTCGCCTGCTCCATTGCGATAATGCTCGCTTTATCTTTGAGCCCTTTAACAAACCAGGAATACAAAATCGCATCAAAGTACTCAAACGAAGGACTTTCTAAACGCAAAGAACGCTTCAGCGCAAGCTCAATGACATCCCAATCATAGCCATATTCCAAAAGCCAACGCTTCAAGAAAGTCTCGTGATAAGCCGTCAAATGAATGCGAAGTGCTTTCTTCACTTTGCTCCCCAAAGCCTTGATTTGCCGCAAGTTTTTCTGCTCATTTTCAAAATCTTGAAGGGTTCTCAAGCCTCTCTGGTGCCAGTCTTTTGCCACCTGCTGCATGTAATTCATACTCCGAAGCGTCCCGCGCTCTTTCATCTCATTAAAGAAGGCATAGCACAGATCTTCATCAAAGTGATACTCAACGAGCATATGGCGCAAAAGCCTCTGGATTCGACTGTTGGCTAAACCCTGACAATATTGCTCATCAATGGCACGCATGAGTTGCCAAAAACGTTCGTCGTCTTCTTCTATGGGGCTGCTATTTAAGCTTCTCTCTTGGGCTTCCGTCTGAATCAAAGCCTCAAGCTCTTGTTGCTTGATATCAAGCAGCTGAACGCTGCCTGAGGCGGCCTTTTCGGCATTCTCATCGCGCTGAATCAAACCAAACGTCAAAAGCTGTTGGCTTGCCATATCAATCGATTGACTCCCAAGCTGAGCTTCCAAGGCCGCATCTTTGAGATTCAATTCGCGCCCACGATGCCGAAAGGCTAAGAGGGTCAAATATAGCTGAATACTCTCTCGATAGAGTTTTGGCAAATAGTCTTGAATAAAAACATAAGGGACGCTCACATCCTCAAATAGAAGTGTATTGAATCGATGCATAAAAAAGTCCCTCCAAGGTTCATATAGTAACACAGCAAAGGAGCCACCCCAAAGGGTGGCTCCCAAATGACTCATCTCATATGAGTGAAATCGTTTTGAGCATTAGATCTCAATTTCCACATCGTAAGCATGCGCCTGACGGACATAGCTCTTATAGCGATCGATCGCGTGTTTCTTCGCCACTTCGAACATCGCCGTCACCTTCTCCTCAGGATACTTCTTGGTCAAGGAGTTGTAACGAACCTCGCGTTCAATGAAGGGGATAAACTCATCGAAGTTGGGTTTCTTGCTGTCCAAGGTGAAGGGGTTTTTGCCCTGGGCTTCGTTGCGCGGATCGAAGCGATACAAGTGCCAATAGCCCGAGGAAACCGCTTCTTTTTCACGCGTCTGAGAAACTGTCATACCGCCGCGAATACCATGGCTGATACAAGGCGCATAGGCAATGATCAACGATGGACCCGGATAGCTTTCCGCTTCTTGGATCGCCTTCAAGGTCTGAGCCTGATTGGCGCCCATCGCGATCTCCGCAACATAGACATAACCATAGCTCATGGCGATCATGCCGAGATCTTTCTTCTTCATCGCTTTACCGCCAGCAGCGAACTGAGCAATCGCACCGAACTGAGTTGCCTTCGAAGCCTGACCACCCGTATTGGAGTAAACCTCGGTATCAAAGACCAAGACATTGACATCTTCACCCGTCGCAAGCA
>JAEWGS010000023.1 GCA_023388205.1 Bacillota bacterium | reverse complement strand
GGTCATTCCGAATCCCGAGGGTGCGAGAACGACACCGTCGGTGGTGGCCTTTACAAAAGGTGGCGAGCGTCTGATTGGTCAGGTCGCTAAGCGCCAGGCGGTCACGAATCCCGCACACACGATCATTTCGATCAAGCGCGATATGGGTAGCTCGCGTAAAGTTCAAATTGATGACAAGTCATATACGCCGCAAGAAATCTCGGCGATGATTTTGCAAAAGCTGAAGGCCGACGCAGAAGCCTATCTTGGCGAGACCGTCAGTCAGGCTGTCATTACGGTTCCGGCCTACTTCTCGGACGCGCAAAGACAGGCGACCAAGGATGCGGGTCGCATCGCAGGACTCGAAGTGCTGCGCATCATCAACGAACCGACGGCGGCTTCTTTAGCCTATGGCTTGGATAAGGAGCAAGATCAGAAAATCTTGGTCTTTGACTTGGGCGGTGGGACTTTCGACGTGTCCATTTTGGAAATTGGTGAGGGCGTCTTTGAAGTTTTGGCGACGAACGGAAACAACCGCTTGGGCGGTGATGACTTCGATCAGAAGATCATTGACTGGATGGTCGCTGAATTCAAAAAAGAAGAAGGCCTCGATCTGAACAACGACAAAATGGCGATGCAACGTCTGAGAGAGGCGGCAGAAAAAGCCAAAATTGAGTTGTCGGGTTTGTCGAGCGCGAACATCAACCTGCCTTATATTACGGCGGATGCGACTGGCACGAAGCATTTGAACCTCACTTTGACTCGTGCTAAGTTCGATGAGCTGACGGCGGATTTGGTCGAAGCGACGATGCAGCCTGTGCGCCAGGCTTTGCAGGATTCTGGACTCAAGGTTCAGGATATTGAAAAAATCCTCTTGGTGGGCGGTTCAACCCGTATTCCTGCGGTGCAAGCTGCGGTGAAAAATTTCTTCGGTAAGGATGCCTTTAAGGGGATCAACCCGGATGAGTGTGTTGCGATCGGTGCCGCGATTCAAGCGGGTGTTTTGACGGGTGATGTCAAAGGCCTCTTGCTGCTTGATGTGACGCCGCTTTCACTCGGCATTGAAACGATGGGTGGGGTCTTTACGAAGATCATCGAGAAAAATACGACGATCCCGACGAAAAAGAGTCAGGTTTTCTCGACGGCGGCAGATGGTCAGACCCAAGTGGATGTGCACGTTTTGCAAGGTGAGCGTGGCATGGCTCAAGACAACAAGTCCCTTGGCCGCTTTATCTTGGACGGGATTGCACCGGCGCCGCGTGGTGTGCCACAGATTGAGGTGACCTTTGATATCGACGCAAATGGTATCGTGAATGTTTCCGCGAAGGATCTGGGCACCAACAAGGAGCAGAAGATTACGATCACGGCGAGCAGCAATCTCAGCGAAGAAGAGATTAATCGTGCGGTCAAAGACGCGGAACAGTTCGCGGAAGAAGATAAGCGCCGCAAGGATGAAGTTGAGACAGAAAACAATGCAAACGCGGTGGTCTACCAGATCGAAAAGGCTTTGAAAGATCTGGGTGACAAAGTTTCTGCAGAAGAGAAGGCGACTGTTGAGGCAGAAGTGGCTGCGCTCAAAGAGAAGATCTCAGCCAAAGACTATGCGGGGATGAAAGAAAAGACCGAGTCGACGACCCAGCAGCTTTATAAGCTGAGTGAAAAACTCTACGCGCAAGCTGCACCTAACGGACAGGCCGGCGCGGCGGGCGATCCGGGTGCCAGCTCTGGCGCTCAAGGCGGTCCGGGCACTTACGAAGCAGATTTTACGCAGGGTGACCAGCAATAAGCCGGGTGACCCGCAATCAAAGAAACATCAAAGTTCAACAGATGAATGAAGGTAAGTCCCTCGCATCTCAGGGTGCGGGGGGCTTTCGCTGGTAAAGAGGGCGGACGTGGCAGAGAAGCGAGATTATTACGAAGTGCTCGGAGTTTCTAAAAACGCGAGCGCAGATGAGATCAAAAAAGCTTATCGAAAGCTTGCAAAGAAATATCATCCGGATTTGAATCCGGACGATCGCGAAGCTGAAGCGAAGTTCAAAGAGGCGAATGAGGCTTACGGCGTTTTGAGTGACGATCAAAGGCGTGCACAGTATGACCAGTTTGGCTTTGCAGGTGCGGACGGTCAGGGTTTTTCTGGATTTCAAAACGGATTCGGCTTTGATTTTTCGGATATTTTTGGAGATTTGTTTGGTGGTTTTGGTGGTTTTGGCTCGGCGAGCCGGCATCGCCAAGGTCCCACGCGCGGCAGCGACTTGAGCTATGAATTGCGCCTGGACTTTATGGAGGCGATCAAAGGCTGCGAAAAAACGATTCAGATTACGAAAAATGACCGCTGCTCACACTGTCAGGGAAGCGGCGCAGAACCGGGGACGAAAGTCGAAAGCTGCCCACGTTGTCACGGGAGCGGCCAGGTGAGCCAGCAAAGGCAGACGCCCTTTGGTGTGATGATGCAAACGACGGTCTGCCCTGAATGCGGGGGAAGCGGCGAAAGAATTGAGAAAAAATGTACGCAGTGCCACGGATCCGGTCTTGAACGAAAGAGAAAGAGCATCACGGTGCGCATTCCAGCGGGGATTGATCAGGGTGAACGCCTTCTGGTTCGTAATGAGGGAGCGCCTGGACAAAAAGGCGGACCTTACGGTGATCTTTATGTTCAAATCGCGATCAACCCTCATCCGATTTTCACAAGGCGTGGCTATGACACCTTCTGTGAGGTTCCGGTGAGCTTCGTTCAGGCTGCTTTGGGTGAAGAAATTGAGATTCCGACTGTAGATGGTCCGAAAAAGCTTAAATTAAAAGAAGGGACACAAGCAGGCGAAGTCTACATGGAGCGCGGCCTTGGGGTTCCCGTCGTCGGTCGGGGTCAGCAACGTGGGGATCATCGCGTGACCATCCGAATTGAAGTGCCACGGCGCCTCAACGAAGATCAAAAAGAGGCTTTACGTGAATTTGAAAAATCCTGTACGCCAGAAAATTATCAGGCGCGCCAGGGCTTTTTCCAAAAACTAAAGGATCTGTTTAGCTGAGAGCATCCAGCTAACCGGAGCAGCTGAGAAGATCAAGCCGCCTTAGTCAAGCCGCCTTAGATCGCTTGAGCATATCTTTGCGTCTAAAAGATGGATCAGACCAGGGGTCAACGGCTTACTTTGCGCCAGAGGAGGGAACATGGATCTATTTGAAATGAGCTTTGTTTGTCCAGAGCAGATGTGCGATGCGGCGGATATCTATTTGCGACGCTATGGTGCGTGCGGGGTCGCGGCAGAAGATCCCTCAGAGTTGGCGCGACTTTTGAAACGGCAAGAAGCGGGTACAGCGACGCCAGATGAATCGATTTTTTTGGATCCAGAATATTTGGCGGAGAAAAAAAATCAGGCGCAGATCAAAGCTTGGTTTAGCCAAGAGGGCGATCGGGTTTACCTCCTCGAAGAAGCTCTGGATTTATTTGATCTGCCAGAGGACTTTTTTGAAGATGAAGTCGATGAGGCTGATGCTCAAGGGGATGCAGAACGCTTGGAAGATACCTTGTTGGGGCACAGCCTTTACCCCGTGGCGGGTGGGCAAAAGCGCGTTCAAGAGCGACATACTTTAGATGCGGCGAAGAAGATCTTGACACGTGTTGTTGAAGAACTGTTCGACTGCTTCGAAGGCTCGGCGGATGAAAAAGAATGTGCGAAAAGCTCTTTGCACTTTCAGACGATTGAAGAAAAAGATTGGATTGAAGCTTATAAAGCCCACTACGATGTCCTTGAATTGACGCCCCACTTTTTGATTTGCCCCTCTTGGAGAAAGGCGAAGCCCGAAGATGGACAGAAGGTGATCCACTTAGATCCAGGCGCCGCCTTTGGTACAGGGATGCATGCGACGACAGCGCTTTGTGCGACGTTGATTGAAGCACTCAAGGAAGAACAAAATGTACAGCCTCGGCGAGTCCTCGACTTGGGAACAGGCTCCGGTATTTTGGCTATTGTTGCAGCCTTTTTATTTGATCAACTACCGCCTGAATCGATCGAGGCTATAGATATTGACCAAAATGCGATCAAGATTGCGCGAGACAATTTTGCGCGAAATGGCGTGACGCCGATTCAAGCAAAGGTCGCTTCAATTGAAGCTGCAAGTGGGCCGTATGATCTGCTTTTGGCGAATTTAATCGCGGATCTTCATCTGCGTTTTGCAAAAGACTATGTACTTCAGTTGGCTGACAAAGGCTATGCCGTGTTTTCGGGGATTATCGATGAGCGCTGTGAAGAGGTGCGAGAGACGCTAGAAGCTTCGGGCCTCAAGATATTAAAGGATATCCACAGAGACGGTTGGACCGCTTTTTTGGCTCAAAAAGAAAAGTGAAGCGTCTCAAAGCTCTTTGGCGCTCGCGCGTTGAATGGATCTGAGAAGCTGACATGTAAATTTTGTATGCCAAAGCCGCCTGAAATTCTGACCGCATTTGGCTGCATCTAACTGCGCCCGGCTGTGCCTAATTGTGCCAAATTGGACCCAATTGTACCCAACTTTGCCTAACTGTCGGGACAAGAGAGAGCTTGCTTGAAAAATGATATGTACCCCCTTTACTGTTTTGTCCAATAAAGGGGGTACATATCAAAACTCAGGTGAGCTTTTTTATTTTCTAATTGATTTTATGTTGAATGCGTGGAATGCTTGGGCGCAGGCTGGTTAAACGTGTTAACCGCTTGGGCGCAGGCTGAGACCTGCAGGATGAAGGGCGCAAAAGTCTAGGGAGAAAAAACAAAGGGGGCTTTGCAAAAGGCGGCTTTTGCACTCGTACAAAAGCTAATTCGCGTTCAAATCGCTATACTTGAAAAAAGTTAGCTTATAAGTTGATGGAGACTTTGTGCGCATAAGGAGGCGAGCAGATGTTCCGAATTGGTATTTTGACGAGTGGTGGCGATTGTCAAGGCTTAAATGCGGCGATGAGAGGTGTTGCGCGGACGCTTTTTGAGGCTCGCACAGATATTGAAATTTATGCTTATTTGGATGGGTATAAAGGCTTGATGAACGGCCAGTTTAAGCGGATGCAAAATGAGGATTTCTCCGGGATTTTGACGCAGGGGGGCACCTTTATTGGAACGAGTCGCATGCCGTTTAAGGAACTTCACTTACCGGCGGATCCTGCCTCGAGCTATGAAGAAACGCGTCTTGAAGCGATGGTGCGCAATTATAAAATGCAAAAGCTCGACTGCCTGGTGATGCTAGGTGGAAATGGCTCTCACAAAACTGCAAATGCCTTGCGAGAAGAAGGCTGTAATGTTGTGACGCTACCTAAGACGATTGACAATGACCTCTGGGGCACGGAGGTGACTTTCGGCTTCCAAAGCGCGATCAATATCGCCACGGAAGTCATTGACGGGATTCATACCACAGCGACGAGCCATGGACGTATTTTTATCGTCGAGGTCATGGGGCACAAAGTCGGTTGGCTGACGCTCTACGCTGGTCTTGCAGGTGGCGCAGACATTATTTTGATCCCTGAGGTCCCTTATCGTATGGAGGTGCTCGAAAAAGCCTTGGCTGAACGGCGTGAACAACATAAGCGCTTTTCTATTATTGCGATGGCAGAAGGTGCGATGTCTTACGAAGAGTCTCAAATGACGAAAAAAGAGCGTCGTAAGTTTTTGGAAAAGCAGGCCTTGCCCGCGAGTTATCGTCTTGCCAAAGAGTTAGAGGAACGTTGTGGTCAGGAAGTGCGCGTGACGGTGCCTGGGCATTTTCAACGCGGTGGGTCGCCGGCGCCCTTTGACCGTGTTTTTGCGAGCTTGTGTGGGAGTTATGCGGCACAACAGATTCTATCGGGAAACTTTGGCGTGATGGTTGGACAAAAGAAAGGTCGTATGGCCTGTTTTCCACTTGAGGACGTGGCTGGCAAACTCAAATATGTGGATCTCGATTGCGATGCAATTCATACGGCGATGGACCTGGGTTTGTGTTTAGGCGAAGAACCTGAGATGATCCGCCAGTATGCTAAGGAACGCCCAGAGTTTTCTTTGAATAAAAAAGTGGCGTCCAAAGATCAGGAGATGAAAGATCCGGACAAGAAAACAAAAGAAAAGGGCAAAGGCAAAGACGACGAAAAAGACCAGGAAAAAGATCGTGTCAAAGTAAAAGATAAATCAAAGTCTAAAGAGAAAAACCGCAAGAAGGTGGAGAAATCCGAAGCCTAGAAATAAGTTCAAGAAATACCGGTATTGCAGCGTGCGCGTCGTTTAAGCGCGCGTGTTTTCAAGATGAATGTGAAAGACGGACGAATGACAGATAAATTACCTTTCGATTTGGTCACAGATGAAGAAATAAAAAAGCCCGCAGCAAAACGGGCTTCTTCTCGTCCGCAGAATTATGCTCCGCAACCTCGTTCTTCGCAAATCTATTCTCCGCAACCTCGTTCGTCGCAGCAAAAAATTGATGAAGCTGGCTTTTATGAAGCGGCACAGTCGCCAACTTTTTCCAGTGAAGAGCCCGAGATTAACCCATATACGGGTCTGCCAGTGAAACGCAGCAAAGCTTGGGAAAAGCTGGCGCAAGATCATCGGATTGTGTGGGGGAAACCCTATTCTGAGCATCCATCCTCTGCCAGTCGTGAAAGGAAAGAGCATCTCTCGCAGGCGAGTTTTTCTGAAACGAGAAGAAGTGAGCAAAAGCTGACGGACCCGCCATTTTACGGTGCAGCCGCAGGCGGAGGCTATCCGCCGACTTACGGCGGGCCAGCAGACGGGGCTTACCCGCCGCCGCACTACGGTGCGGCCGCAGGTGGCGGCTATCCGCCGACTTACGGCACGTCAGCAGGCGCGGGCTACCCGCCGTCTTACACGACTGAGCGTTCAGCGCAGCGCCCTTATCAAACCGCGGCGCCTAAATTGAGTTTTCGACAGCGCATCCGTAAAATTTTTTTCTGGACTAAAGTTGCACTGATCCTTTTGGTACTTGTTTTTATCGCGATTTTGGCTTTTGAGTGGCATCACGGCCGCGATCCGATCACGCTGATCAAAGCGAGTCGTATACACGAGCGCACGGATATCCCTCAAGCGCTCAAGGATCAGTACAAAAGACATCCAGCCGCTTTGGATTATCTCTTGCATTACGGTGAAAACAAAACCTTAAATAGCTTTGAATTTCCTGAAGCGGGCAAGCAAAATCTCTTAAATCAATTGTCGATGTACGATGAGCGCTGGGCAGACGTGACTTATTTAGGACAGGCTTTTGCCTTAACCGGATCAGGGCCCGTCGTTTTGACGCAAGCTTTGGCCAATTCAGCGGAACGCGCTTATTTGAATCCTTACGCTTTGGCTTTGGAATTGCAATCTTCAATGTCAGATCTGAAACAGTTGTCAGCAAAGGATACGAGCCCAGAGGCGATGATCGAGGTCGCTTCTCGATACGCGCAAAAAGTCGAGCTTTTGGACCCCTTGCAAACGAAGCAACTTGATCGATATAAGACGCAAGATAGTGTTTTTTTAGCGCAGCTGGCTTTAGAAATTGAAAACGGTGAAGCCCTTGACAGTATGTGGGTTAAAGTTCTTCGAATGGATACGCGGCAGGTCGAGATGCTTTCGCCCGCTGATGGTGGAAAAAGTTTAACTTGGCCTTGGGATCGTTTCAAAGATCGGTGTATCGCCTTGCTTGCGCTCGATTCCTGACTTAAGTCTTGTCATAGGAGCTAAGGCTGCCTCATTTGTACGGGCATTCGCTCAGCTTTTATCGCTTTTTATTGAATCAACAAAATGTTCATCAAATCGCCCAAAAGCCTTTTAGAAAGGGCTTTTGCCCTTCGAAAATCCCTTTTTTCAGCCCGGAAAAAGAGGCATTTCACATTGCACTGTTGTCAAAATAACCATGATGAACTTTCCAAAAGGGGCATCTTGAGGTAAGATTGAATAGTCCAAAGCGTAAATTGTTCAGCTTTTGAGGCTTTCTTGTTCAAAAAAACAAGAAAATCGAAGCTTTGAGCGCTGGAGTTCAGTTTTATTATTTTTGCTAGTGGTGCACAGCTTCTTTGAGCGAACTGCTGGTAATGTTAGGAGTTGGAGGAGCATGGGAAATAAGAGCGTCCAAGCACAAGAACAGCACAATGTGGCTGAAGTTGTGCAATCGAATCCGACAAATCTCGGACAGGCGAATCCTGGATCGCAGCAGACGTTTGTACCCAAGTTGAAACGTACACGCCGCAAAAGCGTGCAGGGGGCTGACAATCGACAATTGACGATCATCGCCCTGCCAGCGATTATTTGGTTCTTGGTTTTCTCATACCTGCCTTTACCAGGCCTTTGGCTCGCGTTCACGGACTACAAAATTAAACCGGGATATAACTTTTTTCAGAATCTGTTTACGAGCAAGTTTTCAGGGGTCAAAAATTTTGAGTTCCTCTTCAGGACTCCGGATGCGAAGACGATCCTGTTTAACACAATTTCTTACAACATTATTTTTATTGTCTTGGGTGCAATTTTACCTGTCGCTTTTGCGATTATGATCAGCGAACTTTACAGCAAACGCTTGCAAAAAGTGACTCAGACCTGTGTGTTTTTGCCCCACTTCCTCAGTTGGGTTGTCGTATCGTTCTTTGTCTTTGCCTTCCTTTCGGATGACAAAGGATTTGTCAATCAGATGCTGTCTCAATCAGGTCACGCGAAGATTCCTTTTTATAACACCCCCTCGTATTGGCGTGGCTTCTTGATTTTCGTCAGTCAGTGGAAGGGAATCGGTTACGGCTCAGTTGTCTATTTGGCAGCAATTACGGGTATCGACCACAGTTACTATGAAGCAGCGGTCATCGATGGCGCGAGCAAGTGGCAGCAAATGCGTTATATCACCTTGCCTGCCTTAAAAGTCATCATCGTGATTCAGTTCATCATGGCGGTTGGCCGCATCTTTAGTTCAGACTTCGGTCTTTTCTGGAATATTCCGCGTCAGACGCCAACTTTGAATGACGTATGGATGACGATTGATACTTATGTGTATCGAGCGGTTAAAGGCGGTGCTCCGAGTAATCTGCGCATGGGTGCCGCGGCCGGCTTCTTGCAGTCCTTGTTGGGATTCATCACGATTATGATCGCCAACAAGATTGTGACCAAAGTCGACGAAGAATCTGCATTGTTCTGAGGTGAGCGAGATGGCGAAGAAATATACGACAGGATTAGAACGTTACAATCGAGTCTCACCGTTGACGAATGGTATTTTCTCCCTGATGGTCATCATCTTTGCGCTAATGTGCGTCTTGCCATTGATCCTCGTGATTATGGTGAGTATTACAGATGAACAAGCCTTGGCGCGAGACGGTTACCAATTTATTCCGAATGGTTTTTCGTTTGGTGCGTATCGCGTGCTTTTGGGAAACAACAAAGACATCTTGATCTCAGGACTGGTCTCGATATTTGTGACAGTCATGGGGACATTAGTCGGTTTGTTCTTTAACTCGACCTTTGCATATGCGCTCAGTCGCAAAAGCTACCGCTATAGAAGCTATTTGACTTTCTTCATTACGATTCCGATGCTTTTTGGCGGCGGTATGATCCCTTACTACAACATCATTGCGAATGTTTTGGGCCTGAAAAACAATCTTTTGGCCCTGATTCTTCCGATGGCGGTGTCGACCTGGAACATTATCATCATTCGTACCTTCTTCCAGACGACGGTGCCCGATGCGATTATTGAGTCGGCGATGATTGACGGAGCGAGTCAGTACCGCATTTTCGCGGGGATCGTTCTTCCAATCTCGAAGCCGGTGCTTGCGACGATTGGTCTGTTCCTAGCTTTTGCTTACTGGAACGATTGGTATAACGCATCGCTCTTTATTTCGAATAAGAACCTCAAACCTTTGCAATACCTTTTGATGGAAATTCAAAACAATATTAACTATCTGCGTGAAGCCTCTAAGTCCGCCTCAACCGTGGGCACAATCCGTATTCCCGCAGAATCCATCAACATGGCGCTTGTCGTCATTATCGTTGTCCCGATCGCTTGCATTTACCCCTTCTTCCAACGTTACTTTATTTCTGGTTTGACGATCGGTTCGGTCAAAGGCTGACTTGAGCTTTTGATTCTGATGAAATGTGATCTTTATATCCGACTTTCACCGCGGAAGAATGTCGGAGAAAGATATAGAACTGTTCCAATTCATTTGGAACCGGGCTTAGCCCAAAGGAGAAGATAATATGAAGAAACGTGTGTGGGCCTCATTGTTGGCTGTCGCGAGCGCTGTTTCTCTCATCCTTCCGCAGCATTTTGCGAAGGCTGAAGAAGTTGTGAATCTCGACGTTCACATGATTGGCGGCGAGCCGGAATCTTTGGCTGATGTGACAGCTGCGATTAACGAGAAACTCGCGCCGCATGGGATTTCGGTGACTTACCACTACCATGACTGGGGCGTCTATGGTGACGATACCTCTCGTATGCTGAACTCGGGCGAAGCCTGGGATTTGATGTTTGGCTCTTCGATCAAAGGTTATGAGGAATATGCTCAAAACGGTCAGTTCGCTTATCTGAACGATCTGCTCGAAGAAACACCCAAGCTCAAGGAATACATTCCGCAGACTTTGTGGGATGGTGTGAGCTACAAGGGCCAAATCTTTGGTGTGCCGGCGCTCAAGGACTCCGCTGCAGCTCAGTATTGGGTCGTGGATGTGGCGGTTGCTGAAAAGGCGGGCGTCGACATCAAGAGCTTGAAGACTCTGGAAGACTTGGATGCTGCTTTGCCGAAGTTCAAAGAAGCGATCAAGGATGAAGCGGATCGTTATCCTTTGATCCTCGCAAACGATGGCATTAACTCTTTCCTCTGTGACTATGAGTTCAACAACAAGGCGTTCAATGTGAAATTTGGTACGAATAAAGTTGTGAACCTCTATGAGCAGCCGGATGTGGTGGAGCGCTTCAAGACCATGCGTAAATGGCAAGAAGCGGGCTTCATTAACCCCGATGCCAACCAGAAGACCTCCGACCAGTTAGTGGGCGGCAAGGAAGTCATCAGCTCTGGTCAGGGCTGGGATGGCGCCGAAGTCATCTGGAGCAATGGTGCGGGACATCCCGTCGACATCAGCTTGCGTTATGGTCCGATTTTGACCGGTGAATCAATCCGCGGTTCGTTCATGGTCATCAACGAAGCCAGCGAGCATAAGGCAGAAGCTCTGAAGTATCTCGAACTCGTCAACACCGATCCTGAAATCCGTAACCTCCTCGCTTACGGCCGCGAAGGCAAAGAGTACGAAGTGGTGAAAGAAGCCCAGGGTTCCGATGGCAAGACCGTCACGTTTGAACAGGTCGATGGTGTGGACAACGTCATCCGTAAGCTCGGCGAGAAGAACGCTGAAGGTAAGGTCGAAAACGGCTATGCAGTTCCTGCTTATTCGCAGGGTGGTTTTGAATATCTGCACATTTGGCTGAATGATGAGAAGCCTGAGCAGACTGACCCTGCGCAGTTCAAGACCTTGGTCAGTCAGACTGAGCACGCTGAAGCTTCCAAGATCCTCGGATTTATCTTCGACCAGAGCGAAGTGGAGGCTGAGATTGCAGCGCTGAATGCGATCGTCGAAAAGTACTATGCCAACCTGATGACAGGTTTGGGTGACAAGTCCGTTGACGAGATGCTCGCGGATATGAACGCTGAGCTCAAGCAGGCGGGTCTTGATCACGTCATGGAAGTTTTGCAAAAACAAATTGATGAATATACAGCGGGACTGGCTAAATAAGCCAGCATATACACAGGGACTGGCTCAATAAGCCAGCCCCTTTTTTTATCAACGACTCGGGCCTTGCCCAAGGAGAATCCTATGAAAAAACGTTTATGGGCTTCATTATTAGCACTCACGTTTGCAGCTTCACTTGTGTTGCCGCAGCACGTCGCGAAGGCGGAAGATGTTGTGAAGCTGGAAGTACACATGATTGGTGGAGAGCCTACTGGCTTGGCTGACGTAACAGCTGCAATCAATGAAAAGCTTGCGCCACACGGGCTTGCAGTCAACTATCACTATCATGATTGGGGTGTTTTCGGGGACGACACGTCTCGCATTTTGAACTCGGGCGAAGCCTGGGACCTGATGTTTGCAGCTTCAATTAAGGGATATGAAGAATATGCTCAAAATGGTCAGTTCGCTTATTTGAACGACTTGCTTGAAGAAACACCTAAGCTCAAAGAATACATTCCGCAGACTTTGTGGGATGGCGTGAGCTATAAGGGCCAAATCTTTGGCGTGCCGGCGCTCAAGGACTCCGCTGCGGCGCAGTACTGGATCATGGACGTTGCAGTGGCAGATAAGCTCGGCATTGACATTAAGAGCTTGAAGACTTTGGAAGACCTTGATGCGATTTTGCCGCAAATTAAGGAAGCGATCAAAGATGAACCCGACCGCTATCCGATCATCGTGGATAACGACGGTATCGACGTCTTGCTCTGTGATTATGAGTATGACAAGAAACCGTATAACGTGAAATTCGGAACGGATAAGGCCATCAACCTTTATGAGCAGCCCGACATTCTGGAACGTTATGAAATGATCCGCAAGTGGCAAGAAGCTGGGTATATCAATCCCGATGCGAACCAAAAGACTCCGGATCAGCTCGTTCCGGGCAAGGAAGTCTTGGCTTCTGGACAGGGTTGGGACGGCGCTGAGGTCATTTGGAGTAACCGTGCAGGACATCCGGTGGATATCAGCTTGCGCTATGGTCCGATTTTGACCGGTGAATCGATCCGCGGTTCTTTCATGGTGGTCAATCAAAACAGCGATCACAAGGTTGAAGCTTTGAAGTATCTCGAACTCGTCAACACCGATCCTGAAATTCGTAACCTCCTCGCTTATGGCCGCGAAGGCAAAGAGTATGAAGTGGTGAAAGAAGCTCAGGGTTCCGACGGCAAGACCGTCACGTTTGAACCGGTTGATGGCGTGGACAATGTCATTCGTAAGCTCGGCGAAAAAGACGGTGAGGGCAAGGTCCATAATGGATATGATGTCCCGGCTTACTCGCAGGGTGGCTTCGAATTCTTGCACGTTTGGCTCAACGAAAAGGCGCCTGAACAGACGGATCCCACGCAGTACAAGACGGTCGTTTCACAAAATGAAAACGCCGAAGCGTCCAAGATTCTGGGCTTCATCTTCGACCAGAGTGAAGTTGAATCTGAGATCGCGGTTCTAAACGGAATCGTTGAGAAGTATTATGCGAACTTGACGACAGGTTTGGGCGATAAGCCGGTCAAAGAGATGCTCGCAGATATGAACAAAGAGCTCAAAGATGCAGGCATTGATCATGTGCTCGAAGTCATGCAAAGACAAATCGATGAATACAAGGCGAGCTTGGCTAAATAAGCTCAGCGGAAGATTCATTTGAATTGAAAGCTTTTTTGGGGGGGCTTTGCCCCCTCTTTTTTTTGTGCTTAAAACAAGGTTTGTATTGAGAAACAGGAATTTTGATTTCTAAAACTTATAGATCAACAAAGCGTTTTTACTTGTTCAAGATGCACAAAAAATAAGGAGTTGCATATATATATATATATATAATTCGAGTCAAATTTAATTCATAAATAGGGGTCGGAAGGAGAAGCATATGAAGAAACTCATTGCATCCATACTCACAGCAAGCTTGGCATTATCTTGGGGCTTAGGTATTCGTGCAGAGTCACCTGAAAATAAAGGTCGACTTGTTGTTTGGACTTTGGCTGAGGACTTAAAGGACTTTGCTCATTTCTATACCGAGAAAACAGGTGTTGATGTAGAAGTTAATGTCATAGCGCCTGCAGATTATCCG
>JAEWGS010000101.1 GCA_023388205.1 Bacillota bacterium | reverse complement strand
TCGCTTCCTCGGTCGACGCTGCCGTCACTTCGCTTTCGTTCGAAGCTTCGGTCGGCGCTGCTGTCGCTTCGCTTTCGACCGTCGTTTCACGGGTCTTAGGCGCCAAGGATTGGATCAAATAAGCCGGAGCCTCGCTATTGAGGTCGAGCTCTTGACCCATTTGGTTCTTGTAAATTTGTATCAACTGATTGTAGTAATAGTTGTACTCAGCGACACTCACACGCTCGCCTTGAACCGTCATGGCCGTCAAATAGCGCTGGGGCAAACCGTAGCCTATCACCACCCACAAAAGGACGGCGACAACGACGAGCACACTGACGAGCCCACCGATCCAGCCCTTTTTCTTGTGCGGCTTAATCGGACGCTTTTTGCCTGAAGCCAAAGTTTGATGCTTCAGACGCTCGCGACGCGCTTCACGCTCGCGAATCACTTTTGAACGCGTATCTTCTTGTTGTGTTTTTGACATGCTAATCCCTCTATCTGAAGTTTTATCCCTCAATTTTGGGTCTGAACTTGTAATTATAGCTTAGTCAAATCACAAAAGGTGGGGCATAGGGCGTAGGGCACATCGCAAAAGCCCCATCATCCGACGTCAAGCCCTCATGAATCGCGATCGCCAAGCAGCGCCTCAATTTTTTAATCCAACAAGTTCAAAATCTGTTGACCACTAGAGAGGCGAAGATCCACGTTCTCCAAAAGTTGCGCTTGATCGGCATACATCGACCACGTCACCAAAGCCGCGTGCATGCCCGCATCTTTTGCTGCAAGCACATCGTGCTCCGTGTCACCTACGTATAGGCAGTCTTTCGCGTCGACTTGATCTTGTCCTTTGGCTTGCCTCAAAGCATTGATCTTTGCCAAAGCCAAGAGGAGCGGCGCACCCGAAGGTTTATCTGCTTTAGCTTCACCGCCACAGACGCTCACATCAAAAAAATCAGCCAAGCCAAAATGTCTGGCCAATTCTTCATAAGACTCTCGCGCGCGACTCGTCACCAAAGCCAGAGGGAGATCTTCTTTTTCGGACAAGCTTTGCAACATCGCTTCGACAGGCGGATAAAGCGCACAGGTCTCAAGCGCGATCGTCTTTTGAAACGCACGATAACGTTCAATAAAGGCATCGCAAAGATCGTATCGCTCACCCAATAAACGCTTCAACGCATCTTTCATCGTTAAACCAATCGTCGCTTTGATTGCTTCATCGGTCGCCGTCAAATCATACTCGCTTAAAACCTGATGAAAACTTTGCAAAATCATATCGATCGTATTGAGTAGCGTCCCATCAAAATCAAAAAGAATCGCGCGAAGCGGCTTCATAAAAGACAATCAACCCTTCGTTATTTTCTCGTTTTAAGTAAACGTTTAACTAAAAACAGTCTAGCAAATCCGACCCTCGTCCAACCGACACAGCGTTACAGCGACGCGACATCGCAGGTGACTCAAAAAAAAACAAAAAGCGTCAGCCTAAGCCCACGCTTTTCAAAAAAAAAGAACCCCCGAAGGGGTTCTGTAATCATTTCAAAAGAAAAGATTAGTTGTTCGCGCTGGTCGCAGCTTCGCTGACAGACTCCGCAACGCTCTCGAGCTCGGAAACCTTGCTCTCGACGAGGGACTGAACTTCAGAAGCCTTCTGAGAAGCTTCGCTCGCCAAAGCGCTGGCCTCAGCCTTCGCTTCGCTCACCTTCGTGCTGGTATCCTTGTTGCAAGCCGTGAAAGCAAACAAGCTGGCGCAGCAAAGGCCCAAAGCAGCAATCGACATCACTTTATTCTTCATGATTCACTCCTAATATATTCGACATCACTTGTCGGATTTCTGAAGATTCATTTTAGATGAACAGACTTGAGTCACATCCAAAATCAACCTCAAAGATGCCGATAACTTTAGTTCAGGCACGACTTCGATTCAAGTCCATCTTTCGTCTTTTAATAATTTCCAACAATTTCACAGATGTTTCTCGCGTGAAAGTACATTTTCATTCGCTTTTTTTCTAAGATCCTATACATTTTGTACGTTTTTTGTTTTTCGTTTCGCTTGATTTTTTAATCTTGTGAATAAATATACGGCTTTCTCTTGTGACTTGTCCCGCTTTTAACTGCGCCTTTTCACCCCAAATTCCAGGCATTTTTCTTCCAAAAACGCTTATCCTTCGCCCGAATCGTCACCAGCTTCATCGCCCCAGTCCGCAGCCGCTGCATCTTGTGCTTCATCGCCCCAGTCCGCATCATCTTCATTGGTATCTTCGTCTGTATCTTCATCATAAGTTTCAGGGTCGCCCAAATTGCCGTAATTTTCACCTTCATAATCCCACCAATAGGGGAGATAGCCTTGCGTACGGCGCACATGCCACTGAAACACGAGCTTACCGATGCGACGCGTCAAGGGCAAAATTGTTTCGGGAACCTCCTTATTCATCACCACCAAGGCATACGGATAATCCGTGTAAATTAAGGCAAAGTCATTCCAGTTCCCATAAGCGTAACCCGTCTTATGAATTGATTTATAACCAACAATACCTTGCGTGACCAAGTTATTAATTTCATTCCGCGCGCTAAAGTCCTCAATAATAGGATCAAATACGCCATTTTTATTTTCATAAAGACGCTTCAAAATTTGCAGCACTTCGATCGGCGAAACTTCATGGTTAATATCGTAGCGAATACCGTATTGATCATTCACATCTATCTCGTAATCATGTGTCAAGCTGTGCTGCATCCAAAAATTGGCCAAAGACGACGTCGCCACGTTATCCGATGTCGAAAGCATCGCCCACATCAAGTGGCTCACATCGTAACTCACCAAATTGGGCCCCAAAGCGATCGGTCCATAGCTGTCATACCCTGTCACGCTTTTATCGATACGGACTTTATCGCTCCACTTAAAGTAGCCCTCATGCACCATTTCACAGATATACATCCCGAGGATCAACTTCGCCGCCGACGCTGCTCTCACTCGGTTTGCACCGCGAATCATCATGCCTTGGCCCGTTGTCAAATCCAAATAGGCAACGGAAACCTTCTCAATTGGGAATTTCCAAGAACTCATCTCGTCCAAAATAAGCTGCCTGAGTTCTTTCATATCCTTATCCGTCGGGCGCTCATATTCTTTTGCCATCTCTTCGGTATAAGGTTCGATCGGATCCGCCTGCAAGGTGCGATAATGCGCCCTCGCATAAGGTCGATCTTCTACATGAATCTGATTTTTCGAGTCCGAAAGAGACGTGCTTGCATCCGCTTGTTCGCTCCCCGAAGGACTCGGTTTTTTGATCTCAAAATCATCTTCTATACGATGTGTTTCACGCACGGCTGCACTTGGCGATGTCGGCAGGGGAACCGATCCTTCAGGTTTGGTCGAAAGGGGGGCGGAGGTGTCTTGAAGGGGGGCGGAGGCGTCTTGAAGCGACGCCGCGGGCTCAGATTCACGCGTCAAAGTTTCCTCACGCGTCGATCCCGGTTGACCACCTAATTTCGCCAAAGTCCCTGAATCCGTCACACCTGGGCGACGGCAGGCACTCGTCCCAACGACGAGACTCAAGCTCAAAAACAAACAACAGAATTGCTGTAAAAATTTTCGTTCCATGTTTCGTTCCATGGCCTTTATTTTACCTTCTTTTGTCTTCCATGCTCTTTGATTTCCCTTCCTTTGCGCCCGCCGAAAGATCCTTTTGGCCTTCATCTCAAAAGAGTCCTCTCGAGTTCCTATTTACCTCTCCTTTATAATAAGTAAATCTAATCTTTTAATTTTTCAGTGAGGAGCTTTTATGTCTCAGTTTATAGATTCTCAAAATTCTGTACGTCAGCAGCTTAGAGAAGGCGCTTT
Source organism: Bacillota bacterium (assembly GCA_023388205.1). Taxonomy (GTDB): domain Bacteria; phylum Bacillota; class Clostridia; order Saccharofermentanales; family Fastidiosipilaceae; genus JAEWGS01. Next base: position 3,668 of record JAEWGS010000101.1, on the reverse strand, counting down.
GTCTTTGGCCAAAGTCCTCTGTCTCGCCATGGACGACGTGCCCGGTTTTATTCCCTGTGGACACGCTTTTGCCGATTTATACGAAAGCCTATACCAGGCTGAAAACCAAGTGGACGAAGTCCTTTTGGCGCAACAGCTCCAAGTTCTCTTAGACCGTATCGAACATATTTCTAGCCGCCGCGGCGTCCCTTATCCTGACCCCGTCGCCCTCGATTTAACACTGGACGAGAGCGGCCGCCGCTATGCTTTTTTGTCTGGTCTTGCCGCAAGACTTCGCCTCGCGCTGCTGCTTGACATCGATGACCCGAGTTGTCATGCAGCTTTCAGTCAGCTTTTGGTTTCATATCTTTATGACCGTGTAGCGTCATGCGACCTCGAAGCGGAACAGGCCCTCGCGACACAGATCTACAACAAACTTCCTATAAACGGGTAGAATCATTGGCTCGTTTCATTTTCTTCATATTCATTTTGTAGAATGGGAGGAAATCAAACAAATCACTAGAAAGGAGAGGTTTTTATGTTTTCAAACAATGATGATCCAATGTCATTTCAATCAATAAGTCCTCATGAAAGACTGGATGCACAGCAACAAGAAGCCTTGGCCTCCGAGAAACAAGCCCTTCCGAAATCCGAAGGACTCGGCCTCGCTGTCAAGCAGGACGAACAACGCGAAGCAGTGGCACACACCCGCAAACATTTTAGACGACCATCTCGCAGTTTTAAGTCAACGTCCTCAAGTCATGGTGATCCAGCCGTTCACGAAAAGCGCTCTCCTCTTCGTATTTCTGCAGTGTTCCTAGCGCGTCCAGACGGAAGCGTTCTCTTTGCTAAACGCCACCTCAAAGATATTGGTGGCGGGCAGTGGGAGCTCCCTGGCGGCAAGCGTGAGCCGCACGAGTCTTCAGCGGATTGTGCTATTCGCGAAGTCCAAGAGGAAGTAGGGGTTCAAATCAAAAAAGAGCAGCTGCGTTTTTTAGGCTTGCTTTACCATGATTTCGGGACCCACCAAGTCAACGTCTCTTTTTACTATTGTTCCGTCCCTGAGGACCTCGCGCCTCAAGCTTTGGCCTCAAGTGAATTGCTTTGGGCCATTCCGGAAGAAATGTTGCAAACGCATGTGGTGCTCAAACCTACCGTACGTTTTATCCGCGGACAAAGTTGGAAACGCTTTATGCAAAAACAAAGTGGCTCCACGGAAGCTAAAGCCTCCGAGACGGATCAAAGCCGCCCGACGTAATGCGTCGCAGCGCCTGACATTGACGCCCCAAATGCACTCCGCGCGCACTCCAAGGCACTCCACACGCGCCCCAAATGCACCTCTAAGGTACCCCCACACACCCCACACGCGAGCCATCACCCAATAACTATCTATATCACGCATAAGGACAGATCATGAAAAAGCAATCACAACCTATTTCGCGCATCTTGAGTTTTCTCTTGAGTCTTGGTCTTTGCTCAACGATGCTTTTGGGCGCTCACCCGTCTCTTTTAGCTGAAACGGATGAAGACCCCAACGCCTCATCCGATGCAAAACAAAGCCTTGCTTCGACCGCGCCGACTGATGAAGATGGCTTACCTCTCGATGAAGAAGTCGATGAGGAAGCGCTGCGCAAAGAGTACAGCGACCTTTATGTGCAACCCGAAGTGTTGACGCCTGAACGTCGCCAACAAGTCATCACATCCAGCCCGACCAGCAAAAACTTTTTGTCTGGGCAGATGAGCGAGCGCATTTATCGCAACGAGCAATTGGGCATCGGCTTAGAGATCCCCGAAAATGGGCTCTTTTATACGCCGGACCGCCTCGCTTTTCTCATGGCCGCAGAGGAAAGCGATATCAATCAATACCCCATTGACTTTGTGCTCTTTCCTCAATCTTATGAATTCGTCCTCGAAGGGGATGCCAAAGGTTACCCCAGACTTAGTTTTATCGTCGAAGTCGAAGCGGTCGCCAATCTCAAACTCCAAGATTACGCACAAGCCTTGCAGCGTTCTTTGGCGCGCTTGGGCTACACGTACAGCAAACCACAAGAAGCGTCTCGCGAAATTGCCGGACAAAAATACCTGGTCATGCCTTTTCAATACACGGACCAGGGTGTGCAATATAAGAGCACTTACTACATCCGAAAAATCAACGACTTGTTTGTCTATTTTGTTAGCGTTGAGCCAGCGATTAAGAGTGACCTGCCCACTGCAGATTCACTTTTAGCGCTCATTAAACCCATCGATCAAGTCCCTCAAATTGAGGAAAGTCAATTGATCAAAAATCCGGGCAGTGGCAAAAATTTTACGTATAACAGCAATTTCATGGGCTTCCTGGATCTGAATCCAAACGATTTCAAAACAGAGATGCCTGCAACAGTGGACGCCAAAGACGGCGCGACGCAAGACGCAACAAACGGGGAGGGGAGTGAAGCCCAATCGAAGACACGGGATCTCGGCACAACCATGCGCTTTGGCACCGCTGATATTGCCGTACCGTCTTCTTTCTTGACACTCGCGCAGCTCGGCCTTTTCTTTAACCCCACGAACTACGGGCAAGATGGACTCAAACTTCTCGAGGGTCAAAAAACCATTCCGAACATCGATTTGGAATCGAAAATTGCCTTGCCCTACGTCGTGACGGTCGGCTTTTCAAATGGTTCCTCTGAAGAAAAGAATGCCGATTACTGTGATATCTGGTCCATTGGTATTGATGCAACACGAACGACGCCCGCTTCACCCGCAAGTGGATCTTCTGATTCGGGCAACTCTGACCTTCCGACCGGGCAAGCCCTTGAAGATTACCTGCACAGCATCTTTATTTTCCCAGGGAACCTTCATATCGGCTCTAGCCCCGACGAAGTCAAAGAATATTTCCGCCTCCTTGCCAGCGTCGCGAATTTGAGTCAGAAAAAAGAAAACGGCTATACCATTTACCGCGCGCAAAGTCCTTCCGGACGCCTCATCGAGATGCTCGTCTTTGATCAAATCGGCCTGCGCAAAATCCGCATCGCCAATTACGATCCTTATGGCTTAGGGCTCAACGATGACGATCGAGACAGTCTGAGTTGGATCGAAGAGGGGATGGAGACCATTCCTTCTTCAGACCTTGAACCCGCCAAAGATCAGCCGACCGCTCCTGCGCCTGCGACAACGAGCGCCCACACGAGCGCGGCGAACACCAAACCTTAAAAGACCTTAAACGGTTTAGGCCCTTAAGTTGAGGACCTTAATAAAAAAGAGCGATTTTATATCGCTCTTTTTTTGTTTCTGGTCGCGCTCGCCTGACTGCGCTCGTTTAGCTGCATCCGCCTATTCGCACCCGCTCGCCTGGCCGCGCTCGCCCATAAACGAAGCGCTTTTTCAAAGTTCCAAGATGCTGCCCCCTAGGCACGCCGCTTCTTGCGTTTGCTCATGGGCGCTCACCACCGTTATTTTCCCTTGTCGCCGCTTTTGAACGACCGCCAGAACTTTTCTTTCCGTTTCAGGATCTAAGCCTTTGGTGCACTCATCCAAAAGAAGCAATTTAGACGGATGTAAAAGCGCTCTCGCCAAAGCCACGCGCCGTGCCATTCCACCGGAAAATTCCTTTACGGGACGATCTAAATCGTCTTCGCTTAAGCCTAAATCTTTTAGAAGTTGCCGGATGTCTTCCTCAGATTGCTCAGGGTCTACAAACAACGCACAAT
>JAEWGS010000012.1 GCA_023388205.1 Bacillota bacterium | reverse complement strand
AAATGAAACACAGTCGACCAAAAGCAGTCCTAGACACTTTGCCGCATACTCACCCTCTTGGGCTTCGTCCGCACTTGTCTTCATGGCAATAAAATATCCACCCTCTTTCAGGTAAGCTGCAGCATACTCTAAAAGGGTCGGCAAAGCGCTCACCGCACGCGCCAAAACCAGGTCAAAGCGCGCACGCAACTTAGAATCATGCGCCAAGTCCTCAGCGCGGCCATGGCAGCAGCTCAAATTTTGTATGTGCTGCCGATGAGAAAGCCAAGTCAAAAAGCGCAGTCTTTTTTGCAAGGAGTCCAAAAGTGTCACCTTAGCTTTGGGCCACAAGAGCTGAAGCACATAGCCCGGAACGCCAAGCCCCGTTCCGATATCTAAGACCGCTAACTCAGGGAGTTGCATTTGTATGTCTCGGAAATCTTTAACACCCAAAAAGCCTTTTGTCTCAGAATCCAGCAAAAATTTATCGAGGACTTGAGGACGCTCGAGATGAAGTCCGGTGCCCGCCTTTGCCGCCACTTCAGTTTTAGTTCTTTTTTCAAGGAAAAGTCGATGAATAGACGGCAAAAGGCTCAAGCTATCCTCGATATGCTTCACGAGGACGTCTTCAGCTTGGGTGATGGTGGTCAAATTCATCTGCTCATTGATCCGGATGACCGCTTCAAAATAGTCAGCGAGCGCGCCTTTTGAGACTTCGTCAATGGATAAGTCTTCTATCAGCGTCCTAAGTTGAAGTAGATTACGCTCAAATTCAGGAGTTCCGATCTCTTCCATCGCATCCCAAAAGCGTTGATAGAGCTCGCTTTCTGCCTGATCGATGTGCCCTGGCCGAATCGCCCCTTGGCTACGGTCTTTTTTGGGCTTAGTTTTCTTGCTCATGTGTTACCTCGCCTTGGCCTTGGCTTTCCTCAAGTAGCTCAGTTTGAGACAAACGCGGCGTCTTGATATCTTTGCGCAGTCGATCCAAATGAATCAAAAGCACTGTAATATCTGCCGGTGAAACCCCCGAAATACGAGAGGCTTGACCCAAATTTTGTGGTCGCAAAGCCGAAAGTTTTTGCCGGGCCTCAAGTCGCAAAGCCAAAATTTCCTCATAGTCAATCTGTTCGGGTAATTTCTGGTCTTCAAGTTCTCGAAAACGTTGAATTCGTTCTTTTTCAAGCTGAATGTAGCCCTCATATTTGATGTTCACTTCAACCTGCCGAGCCGCTGTAATATGTAACTGTGGTCGATTCGCATCAAAGGGCGCTAAATTTTGATAGGTCAGACCGGGGCGCTTGAGCAAGTCATATAGACTCACGCGCTCTTTAAGCGGCGAAAAACCCAAGGACACAAGCAAGGCGTCCAATTCATCAGACAGCGTCACTTTGTCACGCTTTAAGCGCTCAATTTCTGCTTTCACTTGTGCTTCTTTATTCAAAAAGAGACGATAGCGCCGCTCGTCAATAAGTCCGTAGCGATGCCCTAATTCAGTCAAACGAGAGTCTGCATTATCTTGACGCAAGAGCAAGCGATACTCCGCCCGAGCCGTCATCATGCGATAAGGCTCAGCCGTTCCTTTGGTCACGAGGTCGTCAATCAAAACGCCAATATACGCCTGGTCACGACCCAAAATCAATGCGTCTTCACCCAGACAAAACTGACCCGCGTTAATTCCAGCGACAAGACCTTGTCCCGCCGCCTCTTCATAACCCGAAGTGCCATTGATCTGTCCCGCAAAGAATAGACCACTCATTTTCCGAGACTCAAGCGAAGGTTTAAGTTCAGTCGAATCAATCAGATCATACTCAATCGCGTAGCCGATCCGTTGGATTTGAGCCTGTTCTAAACCGGGCAAAGTCTTGAGAAAGTCCCTCTGCACATCTTCAGGCATCGAGCTGCTCAGTCCAGATAAATAAACTTCGCCGGGGGCATCACTCATCGGTTCAACAAAAATCTGATGGCGTTCCTTGTCTGGAAATTTAACAATCTTGTCCTCAATCGAGGGACAATAGCGCGTCCCGGTTGCCTTGATCTCCCCAGAAAAAAGCGGAGAACGATCGAGATTGTCACGAATGATCTCATGGGTTTCCTCTTGGGTATAAGTGACAAAGCAAGGCACTTGCTCATTCGGGAACGCATTCTTTGAAGGCAGCTGTCCCAGGTACTCATTCAGGTAGCTCATGCAGTAAAATTCCTGGTCGCCCTCTTGTCGCTCCATCTTGCTATAGTCGAGTGTACTAGACTTCAAGCGCACGGGGGTTCCGGTTTTGAAGCGTTGCAAGCGATGCCCTGTGCGTTGGATGGCATCTGAAAGCTCTGTCGCCGCAAAAAGATGATCCGGCCCCGACGCATAAGAAACGGGGCCCACGATAATGCGGCTCTTGAGATACGTGCCACTACAAATCACCACTGCACGAGCGAGTCTCACGCCCAGGTAGCGCGTCAGGACCCCTTTCACCTGCTGATTGTCGTCATCCGTAATCAAATCGATGATTTCTGCCTGGCGCAGCAAAAGATTCGGCATCGCTTGAAGCCGGTCTTTCATCAGCTTCTTATATAAGTCGCGGTCCACCTGAGCTCTGGGCGAATGGACAGCAGGGCCACGAGAAGCATTGAGCATGCGAAACTGTAAGGTCGCTTCGTCGGCCACTTCTCCCATTTGCCCCCCCAGTGCGTCCACTTCGCGGGCTAATTGACCTTTCGCCGTACCTCCGATATTAGGATTACAGGGCAAATTCGCAATTGAATCGAGGTTCATCGTGAAGAGCACCGTCTTCAATCCGCGACGCGCACAGGCACAAGCTGCCTCAACGCCGGCGTGTCCGGCGCCCACAATCGCCACATCACAAAGCCCTTCTAAGTGCCACTCCTTTGATTCAAGGGCCTTTTTGAGGCGAGCTGAACTTCGCTTAGCCTCTTCAAGTCTTTTTTCCAGAAGTTCCGTCTCCTCTTGCCAATCCTCTGCTGACTTTAATTCCCCTGTCGGCTTCAATTTATTGACGCTCTTTAATTCATCTCTCTCGTTCACGTTCGTCCTCAATTTATCTCATTTAGCAATTTATCTCATTTAGCCCGCTGCATTTCCACTGGCTTTCCGCCACTTTCGCTCCTCGCCCTTTCGTTTCCCTTAGGCTCAAAGTCTATGGCAGCACAGCCTTATTTACCCACACAAAAGTGAGAAAACAGTTCGCTTAAAAGTTGCTCCGTCACCTGTTTACCCGTCATTTGAGCCAATTGTTCAAGACAGGCTTTGAGCGCCTGGCTCACAATATCAATCGGAAGGACATTCAAATCGTGCTTAATCTGACCCAACTGCTTCAAAAGCTGTCTCAGAATTTGAGCCTGACGTTCATTCGCAATCAAAGCATCGACGGTGTCGCCCTTGAGTGAGCGCGCCCAAAGAAGCAAGGTCTCATGAATCATTTTTAACCCCTCTGAATGCTGAACATCCAAAGGAAGCTCATCTCCCTGATGACACAAAAGCACTTCAAACTGATGCGCTTCAAGTTGCTCCTTTAAGGCTTTGGCGCGCCCTTTTTGATCGAGATCCATTTTAGATAAAACCGCAATCAGTCGCGCGTCCGTTTGTTTCCTCGCCGAAAGTGCCGCCTCAAGCTGAATTTGCCACTCGCTTTCATCCATATCCAAAGGAAAAAGCCAAAAGACCGCATCCGCTTCTTTCATCGCGGCCTCACTGCGTTTCATACCAATTTGCTCCACGAGGTCTTCACTTTCGCGAAAACCGGCCGTATCAATCAGACGAAATTCGAGCCCTTCGACATCAATGAGACCCTCGATCGTATCTCTCGTTGTCCCCGCAATATCCGTGACAATGGCGCGTTCATAGCCCAAAAGTGCATTAAAGAGGCTGCTTTTACCTGCATTTGAAGGGCCCATCAAGGCGACGCGAATGCCCTCTTGCATCCATCGCGACTTCTGATAACCAGAAAGCAAGGCGCTCGCCTGCTGCTCCAGATGCGCAAATTGTTCAATTAAATGCGAAAGATCCGGCTCAAACTCTTCATACTCAGGATAAGCGATCGCCACTTCGAGTTGCGACAAGATGTAGTAAAGATCCGCTTCCAAGGCCTCAACTCGAGCTGAAAGACCGCCTCGAAGGCGCGTCAAGGCGGATTGGCGCGCTAGGTCACTTTGACTTTGAATTAATTCCTCAACGGCCTCGGCCTGAAGGAGATCCATTTTTCCATTATAAAAAGCGCGCCGCGTAAATTCGCCCGGCTCAGCCAATCGAAGGCCCTGCGCCTCAAAAACGGCTAACGCTTTCTGGCAAACGGCCTTTGAACCGTGCAGCGAAATTTCAACGAGATCCTCTCCCGTATAAGAATTGGGCGCTTGGAAATAGATCAGCACAACCTCATCGATCACGGAGCGATCTAAAGGATCCAAAAGTCTTCCAAAATAAGCGTGCCTCGGTAAAAGTTTCAAAGGCACATTTGAGCTGTTCTCTTTTTTGCCGGGTACAAACATCTTCTCTAGAGTTTGCAATACACCTTCGCCCGAAAGACGCAAGACCGCCAAGGCCTGCTGCTTCGTCCCAGTCGCAAAAGCCATCATGGCTTCTCTTTGCTGCACCTGTGCCATGCTTTCTTAACTCCCTACTTCGCTTTTCCCAGAAGCAAAAGAGGAGGTCACCCTCCTCTTCCTCAGATGCTTTCTTCTTCCAAGTCGATGACCACGTAGCGATCCGGCTCTTCGCCCTCACTGTAGGTGTAGATGCCTCTCATACCCTGCAAAGCCTCGTGAATGACGCGACGCTCACTCGGCTTCATCGGATTTAACTCAAAGGCGCTTCCCGTCTGAAGCGCGCGTTTTGCTGTCCGCTTCGCCATAGAAACAAGTGAAGATTTGCGGCGACGATGATAGCCGCCGATATCGAGACGCAAACGTTTGCCCGTATGGGTCTTTTTCACCATCGCCAAAGAGGCCAAATACTGAATCGCCATTAAGGTCTCACCCTGACGGCCGATTAAAATACCGCAATCATCGCCTTCGATATCACAAAAAATATTCTCGTCATCTTGGTCCAAATTAACGGTGGCATCCGAATGCATCAGGCGAAGAATCTCTCCGACAAATTCTTGAACCGCTGCAAGCGGATCACCCGTCTCTACGCGGCGCCCTGAGCGATGATGCCGCGCATGGCGACGAGAGCGAGAACGGTAGGTCAGATCAGCTTGAGGATCTTCGCTGTTATCGGTCAGTTCATCGGACTTGACCTCAACGGAAGGGATCTCATTCAAACGATCTTCATCATCGTTTGTCTCGTCAGTTAACACCTCATCAGTAATGTTTGAATCTTCGGCCTCAGACTCATTTAAGCCCGGCTCTTGATCAACGAAAACAGATTCACCCAAAGGCTCTTGATCATCAAAACCCTCTGCATCATCGAAAAATCCCATTTCCTCGAGATCTTCTGTAACGTCGTCCTCCACATATGTCTGTGGCTCATGCTCCATCTCAACCGAATCAAAGACCTCCGCTTCAGGTCCTTCTTCAAATTCCTGAGTTTCCACTTCGCTCACACGAATCAAAGCCGGACGGCGACCCAAACCCAAAAATCCACCTTCATTGCCCTCATCGAGCACTTCAATTTCGACTTGATCCAAGCTGAGATTCAGCTGACGCAAGGCCTCCTGGCGTGCTGCCTCTACATTTTTACCACTCACTTCAATGACGCGTCCCATATTTACCTCTTATCTATTCCTCGCGATCAACGCGCAGTATACGTTCTATATTCTTCAGATGGACGGACATATCGTAGGAGATTCATATCCTGGTTCAGAAAAATTTCTGAAGCAGATCCGCCGCGATCCGTCACTTTGCGGTCAGTTACCTTGCGGCCACTTGCCTTGAGGGGCTTGCCTCAGGGTTCTTGCCTTGGGGCATCGTTGCATCGCAATCAGCTGCCGCACACCCGAGCTCAGCGCTTATTCGCTTTCGCCTGAGCGAGACGCTCTGTCAACTCCTGTTGACGCTTGGCTCTTTCCTCGCGCTTTTGCTGCTTACGCAATTCTCTCGGCGATAAATCCTGATTCATGCGTTCTACTTCCGCATCTGTCAGACGGCCTTCTTCATGGGCTTTAACCAGCTCATAATAAGGTTTGTTGTACAAGTAATAGGTCACCGCGCTGCTTGCGATATAAATCAAAGAACCCGCAATAATGTAAAGGCCCATGCCCGCAGGCATCATGAAAGAGAAAATGAGAGAGATCAATGGCATCGTCTTCATCATGCCATTCATTTGATCCATCTGAGAGCGCTCTTTCCCCTGCGCATTTCGGGCAGGATTATGCTTCGCGAGACGCTCTTTCTCACGATTCATCGCCATCAAGGGATTCATTTTGTCATTAAGCCAAAGTGGAATATAAGCCGTAATCAAAGTCAAAATCGGAATGATGAGAAGCGGCAGCCACTGCGCTCGATCAGGACCAAACAACAAGGCGGGCGAAATCGTCGGAGTCAAGCCTAAGTTAAGTCCCAAAAAATTCAGATCCATCACGTCTTTGGCCTGGATCAAACCTTGATTGACTGCCTGAGACAAAACAGAGGGATTGTCGTGCAGGGCTTGAATCACCGGAAGATTAAAATTTTCCACTCCGGGCAAGGCCCCAACCATATGATGTTCTTGAAGCAAGGTGACGATCTTTTGCAAGTTCTCAGAAGCTACGCCCATGATGTACGTCAAAGGACCCGACACGACGCGGTACATCGGCCAAATTAAGATCAGCTGGATCAAACTCGGCAAACACCCGCCCGCCATGGACACACCATTTTTGCGATAAAGTTCCATCTGAGCCTGCGCATATTTTTCGCGATCATTACCATAGACGCGCTGTAGCTCGCGAAGTTGAGGTTGCAGCGCCTGGGTCGCCAGCATGGACTTGCTCGATTTAATACTCAGCGGCACAAAAAGGGCTCGAACCACCAAAGTAAAAACAATAATTGCCAGGCCATAATTTCCCAGTAATTCATAGAACCATCGGAGCATCCAACCAAAGACCTGATATAGAGGCCCGAAAATTGACATCGCCATATATAAATTCATAGAGTCAAACAATCCCATTCAAATCTAACGATATTAAAAGGATAAGCGAAAGCCGCTTAATTGAAAAGTGAATATTGTCCTTTCTTTCACTTTCACTTCCTTTATTTGTATCTTCTCAACTCGCATTTATTGCTCACTTTAATGGATCGTAGCCCCCTGGGTGCAAGGGATGACATTTAAGCACGCGCCTCAAAGCCAAGTAACTTCCCTTTATGAAACCATACTTGGTCAAAGCCTCGATCGCATACTGCGAACAAGTTGGTATGAAGCGACATTTTTTCGCGCCTAAATCTGAGGAGATATGACGTTGATAAAAACGAATCGCCCAGATCAGCAAAGCACTCATCGGCCGTCCGATCAAAAGATGAAGGAACTTTCGCATGGCTTTCTCCATTCACTTGATCATGTCTTGATGAAAGCAAGCACCTTCTCGCCCATGTTCTTGTCGCCAAGCGCCACGGGACAAGGCCTTTCGCATGGCTTCAGCTAGCTCTGTACTTTTGAGCGAAGGGTCCGGTCTCGTACACACAAAAATCAAATCCAAACCGGGCATGACCTCAGAAGCTATTTGGCGGACCGCCGCTCTAAGCACGCGGCGCAGACGATTTCTTTCGACAATACAACGCGGCTTCTTGACTGCAACCCCGAAGCGAAACGGATCACGATCACGGCGCTGAAAGGCATAGATCAAAATCGGCCCCTCAAACTGACGTTTGCCCCGTTTGAAGCAGCGCTGAAAAAGATATTCTGATTTGATCGTGCGCAATTTCACGGTCTTAGACTTCCCTCACTCTAGCTGAGCCTATCCTTTTTTATTTTTCAAAGCACTATCTTCCAAAACATTCGGAACAATTTGCGCCCTAATCTTTAAGCGGCGTCACGAGGATGTGGCTTTGGCTTGCTGTCTTTGTGATCTAAAAATATATTGACACCTTGTCAGGTAAAAATACGTAAAGAAAAAAGGCCGCCGAAGCGACCTCTAAATCTTAAGCGCTCAGAATCTTGCGACCCTTTCTGCGACGACGCGCCAAGACTTTACGGCCGGAAGACGTTCTCATTCTCTTGCGAAAACCGTGTTCACGGCTGCGCTGACGTTTCTTAGGCTGAAATGTCATCTTGCTCATGTTCTCACCTCCCGACAAACGAACAAACATAGTTAATTATATAGGCTCTTTTGGGACTGTCAAACGGTTCCACAAAAATCCCCATCGATCTCAGAACAAGGTCGTCTTCTTAGGCCTCATAACAAGGTCGTCTTGTAAACGAAAGCTTTCGGTCCAAGTTTCGCTTTGAGATAGGCCTGAGCCAAAAACAACTCTGAGTCGCTTCGATAGATGGCAAAAAAGGCGCTTCCACTTCCCGTCAAATTAAAATAGTCCGCTCCACTGTGCGCCAAAGCCTCGTAACAAAATTTAAGCGGCGCTTCTTTTGCAAAAACTTCCCGATAGAAATCATTGATGCCCGCTTCTTTCATTGTCTGAGAAGCCTCGTCTAAAGCTTTAGAGCAGCTTGCTTCCGTAGTCAAAGAAGCCTCATGCCGCCCATTGCGCCTTTGCACTTGATTCGCATGCAAGAAAGCCGACCCATTCAATTTCATCCAACTGTCATACCAGAACCGAAGCGCCAAATGAAAACGCTCATGAGCCAAAGAAGCTTGCGTCCAAGCTTGCGCTCGCTCTGCTTTTGTAGCGCTCGATCGCTTTTGATCTAGTGCGAGGAAAAGTCTTTCCGTCGATGCACTTTCAGGTGGCTTCACAATGAGTAAGGGTAAGCCGGTCAGTCTTGGATAAGGCGTCAATTTTTCGCCCAAACCACGACAATGCGCACTGTATGAAGCGTAGCAAAACGGCACATCGGCCCCCACCTGTTTCATGGGTTCATGAGAAAGCGTCGCACGACTTGGGTCACTTTGTTTGAGCAGGTGAAAAACCGCAGCCGCATCCGCTGAACCGCCGCCAAGTCCCGCTTGCATCGGGATGCACTTCAGGCAACATAGATCGTAAATCTGTTCGCGTCGCTCCGAGTGATGGAAGTGTTCGTTTTTCGACGTCTCGCTTGACGCTTTAGGATCCTCAAAAAAATACCTAAACGCCTTAATCATCGTATTTTTTTCATTGAGATCCAAGGCACCGACTGTTGAAATAAGGCTCACGCGAAGCTGAATGTGTGCGTTGATGGACAGGCTGAGCCGTGCTGCATAAAAGCCCTCTGGCCAATCATACGCTGCTTTCAAAAGGCCTTGCGCAGCGACTACAGAAAAAATCGGCCGCAAACGCTCTGCTTCATCAGCCAAAGCCACCGCTTTGCCATCCCAAGGGACCTTCGCCGCATCCAACTGTTCCTTGACTGCCGCATGTGCATAGAGCTTTTCTTCTTTGTCGGCAAAGTTTAAGCTCAAGAAATCACACAGTCCCACTCGGTGCATCCAGCTATTGGTCTCGTGATAGCCGTCTTCGCGCAAGGGACCAATGCGAAGATCCAAATTGATCTTCGCAAAAGCGGATCCTAAAAGCGCCTTCTGCTTCTCCATGCTCACCTCAAGATACACTCCACAAATTAGAGGGTGATCGGCTGAACGATCTTTCTATGGATATAAAAAAGAGCACAGAATCCTGACTCTGCGCTCCTTTATAAATCAAAGCCTTTCACATCATTGGGCCAACTTCAAGTTCGACAACTCGAGTCAGCACATCGACATAACTAAAGGAAACCAGCTCAGTTTCACGCGGCTTATTGGGATTTACGTGCTGTCGTTTTTGAATGCAGCGCACCATAAAAACATTTGGATAGCAACACTCCAAAACGCCTTCGCGAATCACCGTGCGCCGCCTGCCTCCGTTTGTCGTCAATCTCACTTTTCGACCCACACAGGCCTCAATGTCGCGGCGGCAGGCATCTAAGTCGCTCTTAATGATCATAGAAAGCCCCCTTCAATAAACATGCTCTATCTATTATAAAGCCTATGGCAAGTGCTCTTTGGCCACTTTACAAATCGACCTTGCCGTGGAAGCCTTCGCCCACAACCTCACGACTTTCAAGGACAAACACAAAGGAATTTGCATCGCAAGTCTGAGCAATCTGCTTAATCTTGGGCACTTGCTTTTTGGTCACCACGCAGCAGAGCATCGGACGATCTTTTTGTGAATACATGCCCTTAGCGTAAATCGCCGTCACACCTCGGCGCAGATCTTCCATAATCATCTTCGAAATGAGCTCATACTGCTCCGAAATAATGAAAGCGCAGCGCTTATAGTTAAAGCCTTCTAGGATGAAGTCCAAGGCGCGGGTCTCACCGACCACTGCGATCGCGGAATAAAGTCCCAATTTAATTTTGCCGGGCTCTTTGATTTGGAACACAAAAGCCGTCACCAAAATAATCGTCGCATCAATGATCCAGACAATTTGACCCAAACTCAAACGGCGGTCCAAACGGCGAATAAGAATGGCCACAATGTCCGTCCCGCCAGTTGTAAAGCCACCGCTCAAAATGAGGCCAATACCGGCGCCATAGAGCACGGACCCCCCAACTGCACAGAGGATCAAATTATCTGGACTACTCGGGTCAGAGAAAAAATATTGATTCAGCGGTGAAAAAATCGGTTCCCACAAGTCGATAAAAAAGCCGTAAGCAAAGCTTCCGATAATACTCGTCGCTAAAAACTTGCGCGAAATAAAATAACCGCCCGCCAAAAAGATCGGCACATTGAGCATGATGGTCAACGTACCAAAGGGAATGCTCGTCTGAGTCACAAACTTAATTAGCGTCGCTAAACCACTGACTCCGCCCATAATCAGTTGGTTCGGCAGATAAAAAACCTGCAAGGCAAAGGCAGATAAGGTACAGCCCGCACACAAAAGCAAAATAGATCGAATCAAAGACTTCAAGCTCAGCTGAGATATCCAATTTTTGCCCTTTGCCAATTGCAATTGTTCCTGCAACTGCTTGCGAATTTTATGATCCCGATCCATCTTTCATCCTCTTTCTGCATCGCGGCAAGAACACCCACAAGTCTGAGCGTAATAAATAGCAGTTGTGAGCGCCGTTTATAGCCAGCTATTTAGAAATTAACAAAAGAATTATAACGTCTCAGGCAAAAATGCACAGCAAAAGCTTCTCTTTTTAAGTAGATTGTTCTGCCTTATGTGGCTTGACTCGACACTTCGCCTAGAAAGTTCTTGGGTCAGCTTTTGTGGAAACTGCATGATCATCTGGCGGGCTCGAGCGGCGCTCAGTCAATCAGCGCGGCGCTCAATCGACCGCACTTTTGTTTCGGCGGTATTCACTCGGCGTAAGTCCCATGAAACGTCTAAAAGCTAAATTAAAACGTTTCGTCGAACCAAAGCCTGCCTGTTCAGCCACATCGCTCACACGCATACTCGTCGAACTCAAAAGTTTTTCCGCAAACTCCACTCTTAAGCGCGTAATATACTGCTGCGGCGTCTGCCCCATCTCTTCATTAAACAGACGACTAAAATAGCCTGTACTCAAAAAGACGAAACTCGCCACATCTTCATCCGTAATCGGCTCAGAAAAGTGGGCATGAATATAAGACCTCGCCTGAGCGATCACATTGTGTGACTTACCCTCTTGAACACGGACAAGCTGCTCCCACTCCGCGTGAATCGCTCTTGCCGCATGAATCATCAACTGAGTGGTTAAAGTCTGCGTCATGAGCTCATGACCATAGTCTTTTTTATCCATTTCATTCAGAATCGATCGTGCAATACTCCCGATCAAATCTTTTTTGCCACCGTAGAATTTAATGAAAGGCTTCAGAGCCATACCCTCGACAGGTTCAGAGCGCTTAAGCGCATAGCTCATAAAGTCCTCAAGATTTTCTTGATTGTATCGCGGATGATCCGCCATCGAGCCAGGCTTTTGGAACTTGAAATAAATAGTGATCGTTTCGCAGCGATCCGCCAAAGCTTTTACACGGTGCGCATAACTCGGCTTAATAATAATCGCTCCGCCCGCACTGAGTTGCTCCGTGTAGTCTTTGTAGGCACCCGAAATAAAGAACTCCAATTTACCGCTGAGCAAAAAACTCAGTTCATACATCTCATGACGACTCGGATGTTCTTTGGGAATTGAATAAGATAAATCCCTTTGCACGCCGTAATACACCATCGGCATGGGCAAATTGTGTTCTAAATTCATCGTGGGTGTCTCCATGACACTATGCTTCACTTCGTGCATCTCGCCACCTCCCTTTTTTATATTAGCAGGAAGCGAGTTCTCCGCAACGTAAGAATTTAGCACGATCACTCAGTCACCCCAATAAAGCCACGCTCTGAACGCGTCCTATTAAGAGAATCAAGGGGCAGGCCGCAACAGCTGCCCCTATCCATCCAGCAAACACCGAACTTAAATCTGATGCGTGTCTGGATCTAGATTCTCCAAAATAGATCTCAAATTCATGACTTCATCACCATTTAAACCCACACCACGGCTCATCTTGACATGGTCTGGATCCCAATCACGAATATCGAGTCTGGCCTGTCGATCATTCCAAGAAACGATATTGACCTCTCGCGTCCAGCCAGTTCCGCTGGTTGAAAGCACGCCAAGGTGGGCTTTGATTTCATAACGAACCGGATCACTCCCTGAACGCTCTCTTCTTGCTGCATATGCCATAACTTATTCCTCCTGTGCGATGCACCTTAATATCTTGATCCTTGATCAAGTGGACATAAGATAGCGCAGCTTTTTATCGCATCCTTTTCTCTCTTTTTTCTCTTAGTTAAAACTGCGATAAAAAAAGCAACGATCCGCATGATGTATCCCCCTTTACTGAACAAATATGTCCAGGTTTCTGGGTACATATCAGATGCGTACGTTGCTTCTTCTTTTATAAAATCAAAAATAATATTGACTAAGCGCTTTCAGACACTTCAGATTCAAGCTTTTGAAGCGTTGTCTCGCTGCCATCTTCAAGATAGAGTGTCGCCTCGCCTTCTTTTTTGACGCAAGGTGCATCGATCACACAGCGCTTAACCTGCTCATGCGACGGAAGTTCAAACATCAAATCGCACATCAAAGCTTCCATAATCGCACGCAAGCCCCGCGCACCCGTTTTTCGCGTCAAGGCCTCTTTGGCAACTTCTCGAATCGCCTCATCCGTCAACTCAAGCTCCGTCCCATCAAAGGCTAAAAGCGTTTGATACTGACGAATTAAAGCATCCCTCGGCTGAGTCAAAATTCGAACCAAAGCGTCTTCATCCAAAGCATCCAAAGTGACAATGTTCGGCAAACGTCCGATCAGCTCTGGAATGAGGCCATAGTGCTGAAGGTCATGCGGCATGACATGGCGAAAAATCGTCTGATCGTCCACCTTGTTGTTCTTTTGATCTACGCCAAAGCCCAAGCTTTTCTTCCCGATGCGGTCGCGAATTAATGCTTCTAGGCCATCGAAAGCCCCACCACAAATAAAGAGAATATTGGCGGTATTCATCGGAATAAACTCTTGTTGCGGATGCTTGCGTCCCCCTTGAGGCGGCACATTAGCGATGGTTCCCTCCAGAATTTTCAAAAGCGCCTGTTGCACACCCTCACCGCTGACATCTCTTGTAATCGATCGATTTTCGCTTCGCCGTGAGATCTTATCAATTTCATCGACGTAGATAATGCCGCGTTCAGCCAGTTCAATATCCCAATCCGCCGCTTGCAAAAGCTTCAACAGGATGTTCTCAACATCTTCACCGACGTAACCCGCTTCGGTCAGCGTAGTTGCATCAGCCACAGCAAAAGGCACATCTAAAATTTTGGCTAAGCTTCTCGCTAAATGCGTTTTCCCCGTTCCGGTCGGGCCGATGAGCAGAATATTTGATTTGCCCAATTCGATATCGTCTTTATGTGATTCAAAAGCCTTACGCCAATCTTCTTGTGTTTTGTAGTGACCTAAAGGTGCACGCTCCTGAAGTTTCGTTTCGTTCGTCAAAATGCGCTTGTAGTGGTTATAAACGGCCACTGCCAAAGCCTTTTTGGCGGCTTCTTGGCCAATCACATCAAGATCTAATGCTGCTTTTATTTCCTTAGGCGTCGGTACGTACCAAGCA
>JAEWGS010000040.1 GCA_023388205.1 Bacillota bacterium | reverse complement strand
CTTGTAAGGTTTCGGCATCATTGAGACCGAAGATTGAAATAATAGGGCCACGAAGCGTTAAAAGGATGAGCGAGAAGGTCAAAGCAATCCAAATGGTGAGACGCAAAGCCTCCGCCGCATAGGAACGCGCGTGATCCAAGCGCTTGGCGCCAAGACTTTGCCCCGTGTAAGTTTGTCCTCCGATACGGCAAGCGGCAAAGACACTTTGGGTAAAGTAAAGGAGCAAGCCAATGGAGCCGACCGCGGCAACGGGGCGATCCCCAAGACGGCCGACCCAGAACATATCTGTCATGGTGTAGCAGGTTTGCAAAAGCGCCCCAAACATGATTGGTGCCGCAAGCTTGAAGAGCGTGGGCGTGATGTGCGCGTTTAGAAGGTCGAGTTGCGATTTCATTTTGGGCATGACTTAGTGCTTTGCCGTCCTTGTCTTTAGTTTATGTGGATGCGAAAGAGAAAAAAATGCTTTTGCGGCCAAGGCCATGAGGGCCTGATCGTCACTCCCTGCACATTCTCTTAGAGAGTGCATGGCCCATTGAGGATTACCAATATCGGCGACGGCGATGGGAAGCTGCGGGAAAAGCAGTGGACCGATGGCCGAACCGCCGCGCAAATCGCTACGATTTGTAAAGAGCTGGTAAGGAATGTCGGCATTTTGGCAAAGTGCCTTAAAGAAGGCGGCACCTTTGGCATCTGTCCCGTAAGACTGAAGGGCGTATTTGAGTACAGGACCTCCGTTGAGTTTGGGACGCGTGCCCTCGGCAGCATACTCCATGAAATTCGGGTGAACGGCGTGCGCCTGGTCAGCAGAGAGGGCGTAAGATTGACTCAAGGCCGCCAGATATTCTGCATGGTTGAGACCTTCTGCTTCTCGGAGGCTTTCTAAGAGTGCGCCGAGAATTCCTGAGCGAGCGCCTTGGCGGGTCAGGCTGCCGATCTCCTCGTTTGAAAAAATGAGCAAAAGCGAGAGTCCTTCAAAGGCCTGTGCGCCGTCTGCTTCATTGTCGGAGTCCAACAGACCCTTTAGACCTGCGTGCACCATGCCCAAATCATCAATGCGACTGGAAGAGAAAAACTCTTGATCTCGGCCGAAGTAGAAAGCGCCACCTGCTTCATAGGTGAAGAGGTCGTAGTCGAGAACCGCTTTTTCGTCGCAGCCCAAGTGCTCTGCGATCAGGCGTTCAAGGGGCAACTCTTGCTCTTTTTCGTTTTCGCGCTTGGCGCTGTAGACGAGTCTGAGTTCCTTTTGCGTTTCGATTCGATGACCGGTATTGACATCTCGATTGAAGTGAATGGCGAGACTCGGCAAATAAAAGGAGCCTTTGGGGAAATCGACGAGTTCGCATTGGATGCCCGTGGGCCCTTGAATGAAAGCGCGACCCGCGACGCCGAGCGGACGGTCAAAATATGTATTCAAAATAGGACCACCATAAACGAGCGTTTCCGCTTGCCAGAATCCTTCGCGCAGGCGCAAGGGGCAGGGTTTGATCGCGAGTGCGGGAGAGTCAAGGTGGGCCACCCAAATCCTAAGGCCACCCTTGAGACCTTGAGAACCTCGACGGTAGGCGGCGACCATGGCGTCATTCCACTGTATAAAAGCTTTTTTATTTTGGGCTAAAGCGTCTGTTGAAAGTTCGCTTTCGAGAATATGGACGTAGCCTGCCTGCCTCAATTGATCAGATAAATTTTTGCAGACATGAAAGGGGCTGATGCCTTGATCCAAAAAATGAAACAAATCAGACATGAGCTGCGTGCTGTATTTTTTGAGTTTTCGTGAATTCATCATAGACCTCACATGAACGTTCATCGACCTGACATGAACGCGTTGAAATAAAATAACGTGCTCATTTTAGCGGATTCAAGGAGCTTAGGTGTGCGGCTTAAGTGTGCGGCTTAAGTAAGCCTCTTTTGAGTGAGATCAGAGAAAGGGCTTAAGTGAGGGCGGATCGTGCCTCGCCGGAGCTGTGCTTTTAGGAGCTGTGCTTTCATCGGAATTTCAAGAAGCTCGTTTTCAGCTAAAATACAACACACTTTGAGAGAGTGAGTGTGAATCGACGTGAATGCTTTTCAACAATATTCAGTACCGGAAGAGTTGTTATCTTTGAACGAGATGCGCTTTGAATCGCTTAAAGCGACGCTGCGCAGAGAGATTGAGCAAATCGCCCAGCGTGCCAAAGCGGGAGAAGTGAAGACGCCTCACATCCGCATCCCGGAAGTGTTACTGGACATGTTGCCGAATCTTTTTATGAATACGCTGGAGACAACCGCTCTTTTGGAAGACGATGGGAGCTTGTTTGTCATCACGGGTGATATTGAGGCGATGTGGCTGAGAGACAGTTCGGCGCAAGTGACCCACTATATGCCTTGGATGCGACGTTATCCTGAAGTGGCTTCGATGATTCTCGCTTTGATCGTGAGACAGTTTCAGTGCATTTGTTATGACCCTTACGCGAATTCGTTTAATCGCAGTGAAAATGATCGACATTGGGAGCTTGACGAACCGGCGCAAAAGCCCGGGGTTTGGGAACAAAAGTATGAACTCGATTCTTTGATTTATCCGCTTCGCCTTTTGCGGTCATATACGTCGATGACGGGTGATGAGCGTTTTTATCAAAGCCCTCTGTTCATTGAGGCGATCAAGAGAATTGTTGCAACGTTAGAGCAAGAGAGCCAAAGAGATCAGTCGCCTTACTACTTCATTCGCAAGAATGTGCCGAGTCAAGATACCCTGAGTCACGGCGGGAAAGGGGCGCCTGTTTCAAATGATGGCCTCATTTTTTCTGGCTTTAGACCGAGTGACGATGCTTGCGTTTTGGGCTATCACATTCCGGATTGTCTTTTTGCTGAACTTGAATTGGGGAAACTCGCTGAACAATTGGAGAAGCTGCTTCGGCAGGCGGAGGTTTCGGCAAGTGCTTCGGACGCGGCTTTGCCCTCTGGTTCGGGAGTGGCGGGGCAGGCGGCCTCGAAGCTGAGCAAAGAACTGCTTGAAGCCTACCGAGATTTAGGCGCACGTCTTTCGAAGCTGGCTCACAATCTTGAAGTGGGGAGAAAACGTCATGCGACGGTTTTGTCCCCGACGGGAGAATCAATTTATGCCTACGAAGTCGACGGTTTAGGCGGACAGGTCTTGATGGACGATGCGAATGTGCCGAGTCTTTTGTCGCTGCCTTATTTGGGCATTTGTAAAAAGGACGATCCGCTTTATCTAAGAACACGTCGTTTTTGTCTTTCAACTCAGAATCCTTATTACTACGAAGGAAAAGCGGCCTCAGGTATTGGCAGCCCGCATACACCTGAAGACTATATTTGGTGTATCTCCTTGACGATTCAGGCGATCACGAGCACGGATCCTGATGAAATTAACCGCCTTTTGGAGATGCTCGCAAGAGCGGAGGCGGGGACAGGCTATATGCATGAGGGCTTCCACAAAGATCGTCCGGAGGAGTTTACAAGGGAATGGTTTGCTTGGGCCAACTCAATTTTGGCTTATTTGCTTCAGATCTTGATTCTTGGAGAGGAGGAGATGGCCTGTTTCTAAAGGCTGCTCCATATGCGTGTTGATGTCGCTTTGATTCAAAGAGGCCTTGCCCCCTCGCGATCCAAGGCTAAAGCTTTAATTGAAGAAGGTCGCGTCTATTTAGGGGATCATCAGCTGTTCAAAGCTTCAGCGGAGTTAAGTGAAGATCAGATTGACGAGCTGCGGACTGAAGCGTCGCCTTTGCTGCGTTACGCCTCGCGCGCGGGCTTAAAGTTAGAGGCCGCTTTGCAGCGGTTTGAGATCAAGGATTTGATTCGAGACCAAGTTGTGTTGGATGTTGGCTCTTCGACGGGCGGCTTTACCGATTGCGCCTTGAACTTTGGGGCGAAACGTGTGATTGCGGTTGATGTGGGTCGTGATCTCATGATTCCTCGCCTTCGTGAGGATGCGCGTGTGACGCTTTATGAACAAACGAAGGTTCAAGATTTGGCGGAAGATCAATTGGCGCAGGCGCAATTTGTCTGTTGTGACGTTTCTTTTATTTCTTTGACCAAAGTCGTGCCGACGCTCAAAAAATCTCAAGCGCAGCATTTTGTCCTTCTAATTAAGCCGCAATTTGAATGTGGCCCTCAGCTCGCTAAGCGCTGCCGTGGCGTGATCAAAAAAGCCGAAGATCGTTACCTAATTTTGAAACAAGTCCTGTTGGCGTTAGAGGACGAGGGGTTTTTGCTGCGGGCGCTTTCACCTTCTCCGATCAGGGGTGGTGATGGAAATATGGAGTTTATCTCGTATTGGACGCTCGCTGATGCTGAGAGAATAGGCTGCTTTGATGTGAACGTAAATTTTAAGGAAGCGGCGAAAAACACGATCGATTTGGCGCCAGAGCTTGCATCAGATCGAGAGGTCAAGGTGCTCAAAAAGAAATATCCGCTCAGTTTGTGCCCGGATTTTTGGGCCATGCTGCGGCAACTTTGTGATTGACAGCAGATGGACTTTTGTTATAATTCTTCGGGTGCCCAAGACAGCAGGTGTCTTAAGACTTAATTTCCTGCCGAGGTAACGAGGATAGATTTAATACATATCTTTTCATTCGTTCTCTCATGTCGTGGACACGAGAGTTTTTTTATGTAAGGAGGAAGATACATGCCCAGTGCAAAGATTCTTGCTGAGAAGCAGGAAGTGGTCAAGCAGTTGGCTGAGTCTTTCAAGGCTGCGCAGACGCTGGTTCTTGCGGAATACCGTGGTTTGACGGTGGAACAAGATACCCAGTTGCGTAGCGAACTTCGTAAAGGCGATGTCGAATACAAGGTCGTTAAGAATACCTTGGGTCGTCTCGCTGCCAAAGAAGCCGGTTTGGATGATTTGGTGGAACTCTTCGTGGGACCGACGGCGATTGCGCTTAGCGTCAATGACCCCGTGAATCCGGCGAAAATTCTGAAGAAGTTTGAAGACCAGTTTGAACCCCTTAAAATCAAGGGTGGCGCGACTGAAGGCCGTGTGCTCGCGCACAATGAGTTGATGCAGCTCGCGACCGTGCCCGATTTGGATATGCTCTACGCCATGTTGGTCGGTGCTTTGTCCGGCCCGATGCGCGGTTTGGCTGTCGTCACCAAGGCGATTGCTGAAAAGTGCGAGGCGGAAGGCGTTGAGACCCCGAGCCAATTGGCTTCCAATGGCAGCGCGTCTGTTGAGGCTCCTGCAGCTGAAGAGAGCAAGCCAGAAGAGCCCGCTGCTTCAACCGAAGCGCCTGCAGCCCCGGCTGAAGAGGCCCCTGCAGCAGAGCCTGTTGAGGCGAGCAGCGAAGAAACGACTGAAGCCTAAGTTCGCTTTAAGAACAGCTTTAGTTCGTTGACAAGCATGATTTGAAAGAACGCCCAAAATCGGGCAGATGAGCCTCACAAGAGGCAATTTTAGGAGGATAGAAAAATGGCGAGCGAGAAGGTCACCAATTTTATCGAAGAAATCAAGAAGCTCAGCGTGATTGAACTCAACGAATTGGTTCATGCGTTGGAAGAAGAATTCGGCGTGAGCGCGGCGGCTGCGGTTGTGGCCGGTGGCGGCGCTGGTGCGGCGGCTGCGGTTGAAGAGCAGACGGAATTCACCGTCTTCCTCAAGAACCCGGGTGCAGGTAAGATCAACGTCATCAAGGAAATCCGTGCGATCACGGGTTTGGGCCTCAAAGAAGCCAAGGAATTGGTCGACGGTGCTCCTTCAAAGGTCAAGGAGAACATCGAGAAGGCCGAGGCCGAAGAGATTGCGAAGAAGCTCACCGAAGCGGGTGCAGAAGTCGAGATCAAGTAATTTCTTTCGAAGTTTTTTTCGATCACAAGACTCCGTCTACGGGCGGAGTCTGTTTTTATGTTTTGACTCGTCGACAGGGTCTTTCCGCCGCCTAAAACTTTCTCATATGAGGCGCTTTTGGGGCGAGTTGTAAGATAAAGTGAAATAAAAAGGCTCACAGCCCTTCTGTACAATGTTACTTGGAAAAAACAAACAAAGGAGAAAAGCCTTGAGCCAAGTACATTGTAACAAGAAACGCCAATCAGGT
>JAEWGS010000042.1 GCA_023388205.1 Bacillota bacterium | reverse complement strand
AAAATAGCGTGCGCAAAAAAACGCTGATAGGCTTTACAAAAACGATTTTCCCCCAAAGCATCGCCTCTACCCGCCGTATCTCTTTGACGCCTGCATCCGCTGCGACACAGGGCAAACCAAGCGCAACTTTGACAAATCTCAGGGCGATCCAAACTTTGCTCTAAAAAGTGAAGGGCGCGGCGCTTTGTCTCAATCTCTAAAGGACTTTGGTCCACATGTCCCAGACGATAATCGTCTAAACAGTAAAAATCGCAAGGGTAAATACTGCCATCTGCTTCAATCACATTTTGGCACGTACAACAGCCCTCCATGCCACAGAGTTGAGGCCTTTGCCGCCGAAGCATCAAAATCAACTGATCAAAATATTGTATGGAAACATAGCGTCCCGCTCGCAAATCGGCCCACCACAAATCGTACAGCTCACACAAAAAATCACCGTAAATTGCTTCGGTCAAAGACCAAGGATACTGCCCCGCCTCACCAAACGGATCGAGGCAAGGAATATACTGCTGATGCAAAAAGGCGTGTCGGGTAAAAAAAGGATAGATCCGTTTGATGTGCTGCGCCACCTCGCGGTGCACCACCGTCAAAATGTTGAACGCTGCGCCCGCATGTTTGAGCCGCTCAATCCCTTCAAAAACCTGGCGAAAAGAGCCTTCTCCATGGCTGTCATACCGATATAAATCCTGGATCCTTTTGGCGCCATCCAGACTGACGCCGACCAAGTAGTTCTCGCGCGCAAAAAATTCAGCAAAAGCTTCCGTGATCAAAGTCCCGTTCGTCTGGATGGAAAAGTTGACCTGCCTCCCCTGGGCCTGTTCTCGGGCGTAGCGCGTCGCCAGCTCAAAAAAAGCAAGGCCACGCAACAAAGGCTCGCCGCCTTGAAACACAATTGTCAACTCGGGCGCTTTTGTCTCCAAAGCGTAGTCGATGGCGCGGCGCAGCGTTTTTTCGCTCATGAAGCCATAAGATTCAGTCTGCCTGAGTTTTGTCTCTGCACAATAAAAACAATAGGGGCAACGCAAATTACAAAGCCCACTCGCAGGTTTGATTAAAAGCGTCATCCCCGATGCATAAATGGACTTCAGTTGAAGCCCGCCGATTTGAGATTTCGCGCTATTGGGGGCCTTCGCGCCAATTTGAGCCTGGTCCCGAATCAAGGTGCGACCTCGATCAAACGCCGATAAATATTCTGCGCATAAGGAATCATAGCGTAAGACCCTGGCGAGTTTTCAAAAATCATGACCATGGCGTAGGGATAATCATCCTCACGCAAATACGTGCTCAACAAACTCGTATTGCCCTCTTGACCGTCGACCTCCGCCGTCCCTGTCTTTAAGCCAAAACGAAGCCCTGAAAAACTCAGTCCACTCATATCCGCATTGTATTCCATGAGTTTTTGTAGATCAGAAGCGGTCTGTGGTGAAAAGACCTGCCCCCACTCGGAAACTTGACGGTTCTCAAGTACCTGCCCCAAAGGGTTCCTAACTTGATAAATCACATGAGGTTCAAGCCTCAAGCCACCGTTTGCGATCGCTGCCGCGTACGTCGTGTGGGTCAAGGGATTGATCACCAACTCACTGTTGGCGATGGGCTGACCAATGGAAAACCAAGCCGTCGTTCCGCGATCATCCACATCGATCGACGCGCGCTGACGTCTAACCGCCAGTCGGTCCAAACGAATCGGCTCTGTGAATGCATAGTCGCTCAATTTTTGAAGGAGCCAGTCTTTGCCCATTTCGTCTCCGAGGGCCCCAAAAAACACATTGCAAGACTCATAGAAGGCATCAATCAAATGCAAAGAGCCGTGCGCCGTTCCTCCATAGTTTCCCGGTCCATTCGGCACCAAACTCTGGCCTTCACAATGAACGATAAAATCCGGGTCAAATTCTGGGTGCTCAAGCCAAGCCGCCGACGTAAAAATCTTAAATGTCGATCCTGGTGCATATTCGCCCGAAAGCACACGGTTCACCAAAGCTCCGTCTTCCAGATCTTCATAGTGAATCAACTGATCATAAGTCGGTGCGGGAAAGCTCACCGCTGCAAGCACATCTCCAGTCTGCCAGTTCATCACGACCGCAGCGCCTTTGTAACCCGTCGTTCTAAATTGATCCGCCACAACCTGAGAAATCCGATGATCCAAAGTCAGCGTCAGTTGGTCGCCGTGAAAACCTTTGCCAGAAGCGTCTAGCATCAATTGTTCAAAGAGATTTCTTTCTTGCCCCAGCAATGTACTTTGGTAATTTGCCTCAATCGTATTCGCTATGTGATGCGTGTAGTCCCCAACGAGATGAATATAAGCGTCTGAATAAGGCGCGTCTGGATAAGCACGTTCACCATCCATGCTTTGGGCGATCACAAATCCGTCGCGCGTTTCAATATCTCCGGCTTGAAGACCGTACATTTCTGATAAAGCCTTCTTATCTTCGCCGCCAACTGCATTCAAGTCGTAACGACTGCGATCTTGCTGATACACGAGCCCACCCAATAAGCAAGCTGCAATCGCAATAAAAAGGCCTAAGACCACGCGCAAGTTTCGAATGATCTCTTTCATTCAAAGGCCTCCCATCCGTCCGCTTCAAAAGGATCTTCAGGCTGCACCTCACGCCCTTGTCTCTTTTGGGTATGCCGGCGCCCCAAATCCTTCGAAGCTCGACGCATCAATCGATTCGCCCCCGCTTCTTGTCTCCCCAAAAGGCCAAAAATCAAAGCGAACATGATCCACTTCGCCAAAATTGAAGAACCGCCTCTGGCGATCAAGGGCAAGGTCGCACCGGTGAGCGGCACGAGTCCTGTTGTTCCACCGATGACGACGAAAGCCTCAATAAAAATCATGCTTCCCAAAGTCAAGAGCAAACTTGAACTAAATCCATCTCGTGCCAAAGCCGAACCGCGCGCAGATCGCAACCAGACCACGGTGTAACACAAAACCACCGCCAAGGCCACAAGCAGACCGAACTCTTCAATGACGATGGCAAAAACCATGTCGGAGTTAAAAAGAGGAATGCCCCAAGGGTGTCCGTTCGTATAGCCACGGCCGAGAAGACCGCCTCTTGCAACCCCCTGCAAACCATAAATAATCTGCGCATTTCTCGCATTGACTTCAACCCAAAGTGAGGTCCATCCGTTAATTCTCGCTTGCACGTGCGGGAAAATCGTATAGGCCATCACCGCGACAAAAGAGCTGGCTAAAACGATGAGCAAGCCTTTGACATATTCGCTTGTCATGACAACAAAGACGATCACCGTCGTGGGCAAAAGGATCATCGCTGAACCCAAATCAGGCAGCAACATGATGAGAAAGAAGACCGCCATCGCCCATCCCGCAAAGAAGAATTGTGTCTTGAGCCTCGGCCGATTTTTGAAGAAACTCGCGACAACCACTGCATAACTGATCTTGGCAAACTCCGTCAACTGCAAAGAAATCGGCCCAATATTGATCCACAAATTCGCACCGTTTTCTTCCATACCACGCCCCAGGATCTTAGTCACAATTAAAAAGAGCGGCGTCACAATGAAGCAAAAGAGCGTCAGACTTTCAAGAAAGCGGGTCTTTTTCACCACATAGGCCAGCACAGATAAAAGGATCAGGCCTAAAATAACAGCACCCATCTGCACGATAAAACGATTGACCAAAATCCGCACCGCATCTTGAATCTCGTTGGGATCATTGGTCTCTAACTGTGCCATCAAATAAGGATTTCTAAAAAACGAAAAGCGAGCCTGAATCAAGACCCCGACCGACGCAACGTAAGATGCCGCCAAAAGCAAAATCCGATCGCCGTAATCGAGCAACTTTGGAAGAATCAGATAATAGAGATCCACCAAAACCAAATAAGCCAAAAGCATGCCCGCGATCACATTGTAGTGGCCTAAAAAATGATCCGGCAGATAGTAAAGCAACAGCAGCCCACCCAAGAGGGAAAAGGCGTTAAACAAAACAAAAGCCAGCCAGGGACTTCGGCTCGACACACGCACGGCATCCAAAAAATACGCGTCATCCAGTTCTGCACCGCGATAATCCAGCCCCGCCTCCGACGCGGATTGATACTCGTCGATAAAGTCAAACTCCACACCTGAAAACTCTAAATGGTCACGATTTTTCAGCGGCACTTCGCCGTCAATCGCCTCACCATTGACAAGCACCTGTGCCCGAGAAGACTGTGGGCGGATGAACCACTGCCCATCATAGCGATAAAGCGTTGCGTGACGCTTTTGTACCTTTTTGGCAAAAATCTGAATATCACAAGAGCGACCGCGTCCAATCACAGTCGTTGGATAAATCGCCAAAGTCTGTGCAGAAAGCTTCGCCGCCTGCTCTTGCTCTCTCAGATTCTGGCGATGAATGCGAAGCGCTGCTTCATTGTTGCGCGCTCTAAGGCCTGCCTGATGATAAGCCTGTCGACTTTCTGATTCAAAATCTTGAAAAAAGAGCTCACTTTCAAAGTTAGGATCCAAATTCTGGCCAGAAAGCACCTGCTGATAGTGCTGCCCCTCACCTTGAACGGATCGAAGGGCTTCTTCACGAGCTAACTGATCTTGCAAGCGCGCGTACTCATCTTGCCCTTCACCAGCCGACTTGCCCCGCCTCTCCTCACGATCTCGGATGCGAACGCCATGTCTTCCGTGCACGGTTAAAAGGAAAAAGCCCCTTGCGGGCCTAAGTGCGTGCTTTAAGCCCCAGCGATATTCTCGAATAGCGAGAATCGTCAAAGATACCGCAGAGAGGCCAATCAAAATGAGAAATACGTAGCGCAATATGTAGGCGACATCTTGAAGATTCATGGGCCCTCCTTTTGAGGACATAATAGCACAGCTCTTTTAGCCAAGTAATTACGGAGGCCGCAATGCAGCCAAGACGCGCAAGCTGCACGAAAAGAATTCAAGCGATATTCACGCTTTTTTATTCACATTTTTATTCACAAATATCCCCTGCAAACTTGACACTGCCGAGCGACTTCGCCATAATGCATCCATTCTGTCGCGGGTGTAGTTCAATGGCAGAACATCAGCTTCCCAAGCTGAATACGGGGGTTCGATTCCCCTCACCCGCTTCACTTAGACACTTAATTGATACACGATATCGATTGTGCAAGCTCCCTGCGAGGGGAGCTTTTTTGTTAAGTGAAAACGCTGGTAGATGGCGGTTTTAGCAATGTTTCTCCAGTGCGGGGGTCGTGTTCTAACTCTGCTTGCGGGTGCTTTGAGAGGCCGTTTGGAGGCCTGTTTTGCTGAGTGTCGTGAGGCGGGCGAGAAATTTTGCGCACACCTGCACACAGTTTTTGCCTTGCGTCAAAAAGTTAGGGCTTGCGTCAAAAGGTTTGTTTGTCGAGCCATTTATGCTGTAAGGCGGATCCTTCAATCGTACTTCCTGCTTCTGCGGAAGCTAAAAATTCTTCGTTTGCATTATCAACATACTCTTGCATTTGGTCATGTATATTTTCTAAAACATTGTCCCTTTCAGAAA
>JAEWGS010000080.1 GCA_023388205.1 Bacillota bacterium | reverse complement strand
GAGTGATTTAGATGTGTCTAAGCAGTTGATGGCGTCTTTTTTGAAGCGACATCAAAACCTTTTAGACGAAGCGCATGAAGCGTACGCAGCCTTATCGGAGGAAGCAGCACGGGAAGAACAAGAAGATCAAAATAAATGCCCCACGGAAGCTTCGGGTCAGGGAAGCTTCATGAAACTTGAGGGCGCTTTGCAATCAGAATCAGATCTTCAATTCATACAGGCGAAAGAAAAGTTGGAACAAATGCCCCAGTATCACGAGGGCAGAAATTTAGCAGAGCAACTTTTGTCAAGACAAAGTTTGAGTTCGGGACGTTTCCGCGAGAAGCTTTTGGAGCGGGCTGTGCATCCTAAAATTGTGAAGTTTTTGCTTTTGGAGTTTGAACGCGAAGGATTGATTGATGATTTCGCTCTGGCGGAGGTCGTTTTAGACCATTGTCGACAGCAAAGAGCGGAGAGCCCGCGTGCGATGCTCAATCGGCTGTTGCGCCGGGGCATTTCCGAAGACGTCGCCAAGGAAGCCATTGAAACGCTCTATCCCAAGGAGTCGGCGTTACTTCGGGAATACTTAATGAGTGCCTGCGCTTCAGAGTTGAAATATTTGAAGCAAGACATCGATTCGGATCTGCGCAAAAAACTGTGCCGACGTATTTTGACCCGCGTCGCAGGGCATGGTTTTTCACAGGCTAAGACGACTCAGATGTTGAGACGCTCAGGCTTAGACTTTCGCTATTGAAACTGAGTAAGGAAAAATGACGAGACGAGAACAGAAGAACATGGATGAAACAAAAACAAGTCTTCTCAAGGGGAAGGTCGCAGCTTACGAAAAAGAGCTGCGTCATGAACTTTTGCGTCAAAAAATAGAAACAGAAGGCGACTCATCAGAGGAAAATATAGATCAAGTCCTCGAAGGTAAATTAGCGCTCGTGAGTCTCGGATGTCCTAAAAATCAGGTAGATGCTGAATACATGGCAGGACAATTGGTCAAAGCGGGCTTAGAAATGACTGAGGATCAAGGCGAAGCCAACTATATTGTCATCAATACTTGCGGCTTTATTGAGTCGGCGATCCGAGAAGCCATCGATGCGATTTTAGATGCGAGCCAAAATAAAAATAATGGTCGTCTGAGAGAAATCATTGTCTGTGGCTGTGTTGCGCAGCGTTTTACAGAAGAAATTGCCCAAAGCATGCCAGAAGTCGATGCGGTGGTTGGAACGAAGTCCTACCATGAAATGATTGATGTGATTACGCGTTTGGACCAAGAACGTCTCGCCGAAGCATGCGACGAAGCGCCCGATGAGACAACAAGCTTAAACTCCGAGATCGTTGCGCCAGGCTTCATGGATGAAGCGGATAAAGAAGCTTTGGTTCAGAGAATTGAAGCCAAGCGCCGCGCTCAAACTGGAGCTGAAGCGGACGAAAAGACCCCTTTAAGAACAGAACAGATTGAATCAAAAGTCAAGACCGCGCCACATCCGGTGCAAGAGGATGCGGAACACTATCACATTGGAAAGACTTTGATTTTTAAGTCTTGCGAGCAGGCGGATGCGATTTCTCACTTCCGAGGGAAAAGACTGCTGGCGACGCGACATTTTGCGTACCTCAAAATAGCGGAAGGCTGTGCGCATGCTTGTGCTTACTGCGCCATCCCCAAAATCCGTGGACCTCATATCTCGCGTCCTATGGAAGATATCTTGGAAGAAGCCAAAGAGCTAATAGATCAAGGTTGTCACGAACTGATCCTGGTCGCTCAAGACTTGAGTTGGTATGGTATGGACCTTTACGGGGAACGCCGTTTGAATCAGTTGATCGAGAAGCTTTTGGCATTTGAAAAGCTGCATTGGCTTCGCTGCCTTTATTTGTATCCTGAGGCAATCAACGAGGGCTTTTTGTCTTTAATGGCTCGTGACGCTCGCTTTTGTCCTTATGTTGATCTGCCTGTTCAGCACGCGTCGGACCGTGTTTTGCGTCGCATGGGTCGCCGTGAAAACAGAGCAAGTTTGGAGGCTTTGTTGGCCCAATTGCGAGCTTATGTTCCGGAGGTGAGCATTCGTTCTACAGTTATGGTGGGCTTCCCAGGAGAGACCGAAGAAGATTTTGAAAATTTGCTCGATTTTATTCAAAAAGTTCGTTTCGACCACTTGGGCTGCTTTAAGTTCTCTCCGCAGGAAGGTACCGCGGCTTACCACATGAAAGACCCTGTTCCAGAAGAAGTGAAGCAAGAACGCTTTGACCGACTGATGCAAGTACAGCAAAAGATCTCAGAAGAAAAGCTTGCGGAGCGCGTGGGACAAGAGATCGAGGTGCTCGTTGAGGGTGTCAGTGAAGATGGTTTGTTTTATACTGGACGTACAATTTGGCAGGCTCCTGAGATTGATTCGCGGATCTATCTACTTTCTGAACTTTCAGAGTTGAGCATCGGACAGTATACCAAGGCGCGGATTGTCGAAAGCGACGCCTACGAACTGACGGGAGTGGTTTCAAATGAATCTATCGAATAAGTTGACCGTCTTACGTATGGTTTTAATTCCGTTTGTGTTGGCGTTCATGTTTCAGATGCCAGGCTACTGGGGCGTCTTCGCACAACTTTGGAATCGTTTTCAAACCCGATATGGCATGATCATTGCCTTGATTTTTTTTATAGCGGCCTCGTTGACGGACTTTTTAGATGGCCACTTGGCGAGAAAAAACGCCTGGGTGACGGACTTCGGAAAGTTTTTAGACCCAATCGCGGACAAGCTCTTGGTTTTGAGTGTTCTCATCGCTTTTGCGGGACTTGGGCGCTTGTCGACTTTGATCGCGATTCTGACGCTTGGCCGTGATTTCATGGTGACGGGTGTTCGTCTGATGGCGGCGCATCAGGGGGTGGTCATTGCCGCCTCGATGGGTGGAAAAGTTAAAACAACGGTTCAACTTTTGGGTTTGATCTTTTGTTTCATCCACGCGATTTTACTTCAAATGCTTCAGTTTTATCCCATTTCAACGATCGTACTGCGGGGATGCAATGTGCTTTATGTCATTTTGATTTGGGCTTCGGTGGTTTTGGCTCTCAAAACCTGCTGGGACTATTTGTCTAAAGGCTGGATCTATATTCGTGAAGGCGCTCGTTGATCGGAGATTTTATCTGCGTTTGGGTGCGGCGGATGGCTTTTAAGGCCTGCCCTAGAGCGAGCCTTTGAACGAAAGCATAGACCGTGATTTTAGAACGAAAGCTTAAGCTGAAATTTTAGCCTGAAATTTAGGGTGAAAGATAAGGACGAGCCCTTACGATGAGACTTAAAGTCTTTACAATCGAACCGACGAGCGTGCATAATTAGAGTAATGCTTTGTTGGCATGAGGAGGGAACATGACGCAAGCGCAGATTTTTGAAAAAATACGTGAAAATTTGGTAGAGCTCCTCGGAGTGAATCCTGAAGAAGTCACGATGGAGGCCTCATTTTTGGACGATCTGAATGCGGATAGTCTGGATATCGTGGATTTGGTTCTGCAACTTGAAAAAGAGTTTAACTTCCAGATCCCGGACGACGATGCAGAATTAATTAAGACGGTTGGCGACGCCGTTCGCTATATCGAGGCCAATCTCTGAGCTTTAGATTTCGTCTTTTCGGCTCTGGAGGGATCTTCTTGAAAAAAGGGTGTACACACAAACCAGTAAAGAAAGAGAAGAAAGAGACTCCGCAAGGGGGCTCTTTTTTATCGTCGGCTGAGAAAGTGCAACTCAGCCATCTTCAAGCGCGTCTCGGCTACCGCTTCCGCGATGTGAACAAGCTGATTTTAGCATTGACGCACCGCTCTTACGCCTTTGAACACAGTGGCTGTGCCCACAATGAACGCTTGGAATTTTTAGGTGATGCGCTCTTACAGTTGATGATGAGTTCACTTGTGTTTTGTGAAAGCCCCGAATTGCCCGAAGGTGAGATGAGTTTTAGCCGTGCCCGTTTGGTCCGCGAGGAAACCTTGGCGCTGATCGCTCAGGATTTGAATTTGGGTCTTTCTTTGAGATTAGGGCACGGAGAGCGCCTTGCTGGGGGGGCTTCTCGCGCATCGATTCTGGCCGATGCGATAGAGGCTCTTTTAGCGGCAATTTATTTGGATTTGCAAATCAATTTGGACTTAACGCAGATCGAAAGGGAGCGTGGCTTTTCGGGTTGGGACTTTGCGGCGCTGAATGCGCTATCTGAAATCTTCTTCCCTTTAATTTACCCATATGTCCTTAAAGCGCGGCGCGGCGAGCTTGTGTACGATTACAAATCCAAGCTTTTAGAGGCTGTACAGGCGATCGGTTCTTTGAGTGACGTGGATTTTGACGTGATCGGGCAGACCGGTGAAGCCCACTGTCCGGTTTTTGAAGTTGCCTTGATTTACAAGGGGAAGTTGCTGGCCAAAGCCTTTGGACGAAATAAAAAAGAAGCGACTCAGCGTGTTTCTAAACTGGTGTTAGAACAGAATCTTTTGACCAAGACACAAAGCGAGACCGTCGCGAATGAGAGTGAGCGAGAATCGAACGCGACAGATGCGTGTGTGACAGAACACCAATCTAGAGAAAAAGGCGACCCTCATTCAACTTTAGACCAAAAAATGGAGTATCCCAATCATGAAATTTAAGTCCATCCGCTTACAAGGCTTTAAGTCTTTCCCTGAAAAGACAGAGATCGAATTTCACCAAGGGATTACTTCTGTGGTGGGACCTAACGGTTCAGGTAAATCTAATATCACTGACGCGTTGAGATGGGTTTTGGGTGAACAGAGTGTCAAGACTTTGCGCGGCGCAAAAATGGAAGACGTCATTTTCAACGGGACCGAATCGAGACGCCCGCTGGGCTTTGCGGAAGTTGTCCTTACTTTAGACAATGAAGATGGACAGCTAGATATCCCTTATTCCGAAGTGGAAGTGAGACGTCGCCTTTACCGTTCGGGTGAAAGTGAATACGCCATCAATGGGCATCGCTGCCGCCTAAAGGATATCGTCGAACTTTTTATGGATTCTGGGATTGGCCGTGATGGTTACTCCATGGTGGGTCAGGGACGTATTGATGAGGTGCTCAGTCCGCGTTCAGAGGATCGTCGTCAAATGTTTGATGAAGCTGCGGGTATCAGTAGATATCGGGCGCGTAAAGAAGAAGCGGATCGAAAATTGCTTCGCACCGAGCAGAATCTGCAGCGTGTACAGGATATCCAACGTGAAATTGAAACGCGCTTAAAACCGCTGGAACGTCAGGCGGAGGCGGCAAGGCGCGCTTTAGAACTGAAAACGGAACTCCGCGAGCTCGACTTGCTGCGCCTTTTTCATGAGATTGAACTCAGCCGAAAGGATTTAGAAGAAAAACAAGAACAGTTTGAGATCATGCGAGAAACGCTGGCCGAGCAGGAAGAAAAGCGGGAGGCTTTTATTCGGGAGAATGAGGCGGCTCAGGCGCGTTTTCAGCAGCTTTTACATCAGAAAGAGTTACGTCAACAGAACTTTTCGAATAAACAAAGAGAACAGGAACAAATTAAATTTGAACTTGAGCGCATCCGAGATCGCAAGCGCATGGAACAAGATCAGTGGGCGCGTATGCAAGAAGATCTCAAAAGAGATCAGGCCCGTTTACAGCAACTGAGCCAAGACTTATCCGCCACACCTTTGGAACACCAATTACGCTGGCAGGAAAAGCAGCAAGATCTTGAGAATAAACTGAAGCAGGCGTCGGAAGCCTTGGAGGCAAAAAATCAGAGTCTGAAGCGCTTGAAAAAGAGCGCGTGCATTTGCATCAGGAAAACTTGAAAATTCACCGAAAGGCCATAGA
>JAEWGS010000059.1 GCA_023388205.1 Bacillota bacterium | reverse complement strand
CTCTACTGTCGCATGCTGGATGAGGAGATTCGAGAGGCCAGACTTAGGGTGCAAAAAGATGAAGCCCTGATGGCTCAAGAAGATGTGGTGCATAGCGCTAAGCCGCAAGGGCTCGAGGCGACAGGGGATACGGCCCAAGGGCTCGTGGTGAAGGATGGTTCGGGCCAAGAGCTTGGGGTCAAGGGCGCTGAAACTCAAGAGCTTGGGGCTAAAGGCGCTGATGCGCAGGGAAGTCAGTCGAAGCTGCTTCAGGTTTCTGGCATCGGAGGATCGCCCGCACCCCAAAAAGCGCCAGAGGCTGAGCGAGCTTCTCATGCGACCGTGGCGAGCGAGTCGGCGAGAAATTATGCGCACAGTTTAGAGACGCAAATTGATCTTGAGATTGATGCGTACATTCCGAACGCGTATGTCCAGGATGATATGGCGCGCATTGACTTATACCGCCGCATTTTACACATCGATCATTACGAAGATTATCTTGAGATGCAAAGCGAATTGCTCGACCGTTTTGGCGATTTGCCTGAAGGTGTGAACGCCTTACTGGATATCGCCTATGTTAGAGCGAGGGCTTCTGCTTTGGGTGTGGAGCGCATTTATTTGAGAAAAGATGCGCTGCAATTAAGTTTGGCTCAAGATCGCCCGATTCATATGGAACATATTTCGGCCTTGATGAATATCAAAGCGTTCAAAGGGCGCTTGCATTTATCGTTAGGAGATCCGCCTTGCATTTTGCTCAGCCCACCCGCGCCAAAAATCAAAGACGCGCCTACGCCTTTAAGCGCCAAGAATAAAGTGAGCGGCAAGGCCTTTGGACGTCCATCGGGACAGCGCTCAGCCGTGGCTTATATGGCCGATTTGAGGCGACTTTTTGAAGAAATGGAAGCTTTGTTATCTGAAGCTGAAACGAAAACGTAAAAGAGCTGGCACCTAAGCCCCTGACGGGAAGTCTTGAGAGTCTCTAAAATAAACAAAGCAAAGTTTGAAATAAAGTGATGAAATCACGCAAAACAAAATAGAAAACGAGTGAGTATGGGAACGAAAATTCAAAAAATTAAAGGAACCCTAGATGTTTTGCCATCAGAAAGCCGCAAGTGGCGGGAAGTAGAGCGCTGCTTTTCGGATGTGTGCCGCCGCTTTGGTTATGGCGAAATTCGTATTCCGACGATGGAATATACGGAGCTTTTTGTCCGCGGGGTTGGAGATACAACGGACGTGGTCAACAAAGAAATGTATACCTTTCAAGATCGCGGCGGACGGAGCATTTCGCTGAGACCCGAAGCGACGGCAGGTGTGATTCGTGCCTTCGTCGAAAATGGCATGGGCAGCTTGCCTTCGCCGCAGAAACTGTATTATCAAATCTCGGCCTTCCGCGCAGAAAATGTGCAGGCGGGGCGTTACCGTGAATTCCATCAATTGGGCATCGAGTGCTTTGGTGCGAATGCGCCAGAGGCGGACGCGGAGGTTTTGGCTTTGTTGTCTCTCTTTTTCCAAGAATTGGGACTCAAAGGCGTGAAGCTCCACTTAAATTCGATTGGGGATCTCGAAAGTCGCGCCCGTTATCGCGAAGCCCTTTTGAATTATTATCGACCGCTCAAGTCAGAACTTTGTGAGGTTTGTCAGACCCGTTTAGAAAAGAATCCGCTGAGACTTTTGGATTGCAAAGAGCCGCACTGTCGTGAACTAGCCCAAGCGGCACCTAAAATTGCGGACTACCTGAATGAGACGTCTTTGGCTCATTTTGAGCGCGTGCAAGCGCTCTTGAACGCGATGCACGTCGACTATGTTTTAGATCCTTTTATCGTCCGTGGCCTCGACTATTACACGAAGACTGTTTTCGAGTTTTTGCTTGAAGATCAAAGCGGCGGTCAGGCGGGCACCCTTTGTGGCGGTGGCCGCTATGATGGCTTGGTCGCTCAGCTGGGCGGGCCAGCTTGTAGCGGGATCGGCTTTAGCATTGGCGAAGAACGTTTGCTGATGACGCTCAATGCGCAGCACTTGCTTGAAGAGGACGACGAGGCCTTGGATTTATTCATTCTCGCGGTAGATGAGAAGGGGCGCGCCCATGCTCAGGCCCTTGCGATGGCGTTGAGACGCCTCGGTTTTTCGCTTGTGACAGATTTGTGTGAGCGCTCATTTAAGGCTCAGATGAAAGCTGCGGATCGAAGCGGTGCGCGTTATCTCATGGTTTTGGGTGAAAACGAATTGCAAAGCGGCAAAGGGCAGATCAAAGCGCTTAGAAGTGAAAGGGCGGCATATCAGGGGACTTTGGATGTCGATGCGATCGCTGCTTATATCAGGGAGTGACGGATTGGAGAGCCGTGTACTGCAATGAACACGTATCTTTGGCGTAGAAGCAAGGAGGCGCAATCAGCGTGATGGGATTTTTTCAAAGTGAATCGGATCGCGTGGAATATAAGCGCGAAAGGCCCAAGGACAGTAAAAAGTACCTTAAGACCGTGGTTGCTTTTGCCAATTGCAAGGGTGGCAGTTTAATCTTTGGCGTAGATGATCAAAGTCTTGAAATTGTGGGAATCGATGCGGATCTTGTTTTTGCCGAGATGGATGCGATTTCAAACGCGATTAGCGACAATTGCGAACCTACGATTGTTCCTGAGATTGAATTGCAGCAAGTTGCCAATAAAACGATTATCGTGGTACATATCCAGCCGGGCATGCATCGCCCTTACTACGTTAAGTCACTCGGAATAGAAAAGGGTACCTTTATTCGTTTCGCGGCGACGACGCGAGGTGTCGAACGCGCGAAGCTACAAGAGCTGATCTTAGAGGGATCCGCACGCAGTTTGGACAGCTTAGTGATACATGGCCAGACCGTTGATCTAGCTGAGGCGAAGGCGTTTTGCGAAGAGATGACCGCTTATGCTAGAACGCATGCAAAGGAACGTGGCTCAGAAGAAAGAATTCGTACGCTGACGCCAAATCAGCTGCTATCTTGGGGCCTTTTGGTAGAACAAAAGGGAAAATGGATTCCGACTTATGCCTATCAACTTTTGTCAGGCCAAACGAGTTCCCAAATTTTTAGTGGTATTCAATGTGGGGTTTTCAAGAATGCAACAAGATCGGTCTTTGTTGATCGTAAGTTTTATGAAGGACCCTTATACAAGCAGATTGATGATGCCTATGATTTCGTTTTGCGTATGATACGAATGGGTGCGGTCATAGAAGGAACCGTACGGCAAGACGTGTATGAGTTACCACCGCGCACCATCCGAGAAG
>JAEWGS010000039.1 GCA_023388205.1 Bacillota bacterium | reverse complement strand
ACTGAAATCTGCTCGAAGCCCTGCTGACGAACAAAATGCCGCAGCAAGTTTTGCTTTTGCCCCAGTTGTTCTTGGAGTCGCTTCACCTCATCTTGCAACGCTTGAAGCGCCTGTCGAACTTCAGCTTCGCCCTCCCCGGCCTCTCCGCGCTGCACACGTTCTTTGAACCGCTCATAACTTTGAAGCTTATTCTGTTCTTCCTCTTGCGCCGCTTTGAGCTCTTCTGCCATCTTCGGCATCAGCTGATCTTCTTCCTTTTGAATCGCGCCCAATCGCTCATCGTAAATGTACTTTTGAGAAAGCAATTGGTCGTACTCTGCTCTCAAGTCCGAGACCGTTTTTCTCAAACTGTTTTGCCTCAAATTCAAAGTGCCAAGCTGCGTATTAATCTCTTGAAGTTGCGCTTCCATTTGACCGATGCGTTCTACGCGACTTTGTTTTTGATCTTTGAGATCTCTCAACTTGACGCTGAGTTTCGCCGTCTCACGCTCAATTAAAAGCAAATCATTTTTTAGAGCTTCTGCATCTTGAAACAGTGCAGCTCGTTGTGTCATTTTTTCACTTATTTGTTGCAGCAAAGCCTCATCCAGCCGCATCACTCCGAGTAGGCTTTGACGCTGTTTCAGTCGCCACAATAAAAGCCCCAAAATAGCGACGGCGAACAAGAGCAAAATCCAAGGACCTTGCTGATAAAAAGTTTCGGGGAAATCAAAGAGGCGCGCCACTTGCTTTGCCCCAAAAAATAAAATCAAAGCGCTCGAAGTTAAAAGGAGCGTGACAAAAATATAAATGCCCAACTCCGGCAAAGATGCCAAGGCGCGTCGATCCACCGGAACTCGCTTCCGTTCAATTTGGGCAATATCCCGATCCGCTCGGACGATCTCTTGATCTTTAGCATTCAACTTATGGCGCAGCTCCTGTTGCCGTTCAATCTGCGCCCTAAACTGGGTCTCTGCTTCCTGAAGTTTGCTTTCTTCACGAGCTAAGAAAATATGCCGTTTAGCGTCTCTTCTAGAACGAAGCTGTCGACTCTCAGAGTTATGAAGCGAGCGCAACATCACGGCTTGCGGCGAACGCACATCAGAGACTTTTAGCTCCGCTACCGAATCGATCGCCGCTTCAGCCCCGGCTTCACCTTCAGTCCCAGCCACTTCACCTTCAACCTCAACCTCAACTTCAGCCTCAACTTCAGTCTCAGTCTCAGCCTCAGTCCCAGCCTCAGCCGCTTCAGTCTCGCCCGCATTCTTTTCGTTCGCCTCTTGTTGACTCCACTTCTCTCGCTGCGCTTCTTCCCATGCTAAAAATTGAGGATCATCGTCTCGCACTTGTTCCAATGC
Source organism: Bacillota bacterium (assembly GCA_023388205.1). Lineage (GTDB taxonomy): Bacteria > Bacillota > Clostridia > Saccharofermentanales > Fastidiosipilaceae > JAEWGS01. Next base: position 6,422 of record JAEWGS010000039.1, on the reverse strand, counting down.
GATCAGCTCATTTTGTAATTCTTCTTTTCTTTTTCTTAATAGTTTTATGCTGCTTTCATCCGCATCAAAGCTGCGTTTTCTTTCTTCATAAGCACGTTCAGAAAGCGCCAAGTCCGCATAAAAGCGCATCGCTTCGGAACGCGCTTCATGCAAACGTTTCGAAAGCTCTGAACGCTTTTGATTCGCGCGCTCCGACAGCTCTCGACTGCGTTTCCGAGACAAATCCAAATCTTTTTCGGCCGCTTGGCGTTTCGCTTCATTCGCTTCGTCAAATTCCCGCACACGCGCTAAAAGCTCAGATTCATAAGTCCGTTTAGATTCCAAAGTCTCTTTGAGCCGCTCAGTTTGCTCCTTTTGCTCCGAAAAGTCTCGTTCAGCCGTCTCGCTCTTAATTTTCGCCTGCTGCTGATGCAAAAGGCTCTCGTACTGCTGAAGTTGTTTTTCTAGGTTCGTCTTCTGATAGCGCGCCTCTTGCAGGGCCGCTTGTTGCTGAAGCAAACGTTCCTGTACTTGACTGAGTTCTTCACGCCTAAGTGGTGGCTCAAGTTGCGAAAAATAATGTTCTCGTTCCAAAAATTGAGCCTCGCTTTGTTCAAGCTGAGCTCTTTCTTCACGAATGGCTCTGGTCGCCAGCAAATTTTCTAAAGCTTGAATCTTGTTGAAATCTTGTCTCTGCTTCTTGAGTGTCTGACCCAACTGTTCTTGTTGCTTCTGCAATTCCTCAATCGAGTTTCGCTCAAATTCATAGCTGCGAATCGAGTTTTCCGCTTCACGTTTATTCTCCTCTAAGCGTTGCAACTCGTCTTTGAGTTCTGGGATCAAACCGCCTCCGCCCCTTTTTTTGCGCAAGAGAACTTTTGCGGCATCCAAATCATCTTGGGCCTCTTGATACCCATAATCACTGCTTCCCGTCAAAGTCAGATTACTCAAATGGCGAAGCAAAGCGGACACGGCGTCTGCATCTCCAGAAATGGGGACGCTCAGCTGAGGAATATAGACCGTACTGCGAAAGGTTTCTCGATCCATCCCCAAAAAATAGTGCCCAGGCGTCTCATTCATAGGCAACTGAACTTCTTTTGCGTGCGTCGAATCCCAAATTCGAACGACATCTTTTTTTGGCGTATCCCCAAAACTCACAGACAGCGAATAGTGGCTTCCCTCATGTGAAAATTCGATGCGTCCACCCATGCGACTATTCTGTGCATGCCAGGAGTGATAGCGAATTCTCGGCGCTTGCGGCCCTTTGGCGCGACCATTGCTTGGCAAACCATAAAGGCAGGCAAACAAAAAGGCGAGCAAAGTGCTTTTGCCAGACTCGTTGTCCGCTAAAATGACCTGCGCTTTCGCATCCGTGCTAAAGGTGTAATTATGGAAACGTCCGAAATTTTCAATGTAAATTTCGCGTACGAACATCGTTTTTTGCCTCCCCGTCAAAAGCGCGCAAACCCATCTTTAGCACGTCCAGCAAATAGCTGCGCTGTGCTTCATCCTCGCATTGATCCATCTCATTTTGCAAAAGTCGAACAAAGGCTCCGCGCAAAGACGCCTCTTCTTCCAAAGCCTGCAAGTTCAGCTGCGGTTCACGTTCATCCAAAAGACGCACGTGCGCATAATGCCGACTCACCCGCGTCTCAATCGCAGAGAGATCCATGTGTTCCCCTTGATCACGCCCTCTGAGGTAGATACGGTAAATATGGCGCGCTGCTGTTTCTCCGAACTGCTCGGCAATTTTGTTTTGTATCAAGTCTGAAATATCTTCTTCTGGCATTTCCCCTGGGAGCTCGATCTCCACTTGCTCAAAATTTTTATACGCAATCGGTATGAAGCGCACGCGTAAAGACGACTTAGGATCTTCCGGATCAATTTCGCCAATCAGCACCCCTTTGGGCCCGGCCTCTTTGAATGTTTTCCCTTGAGGACAGCCCGGCCAAGCGTAAGCCACATCGCCTGCGTGGGGGACATTCACTTCAACGCCTTTTGGCGGCATCTTCGTCAGGCATTCTATATTTGGAAAAGAGACGTTGCTTAAATGAATGTGTCCCATTGCCAAATAGTGCAAACCACTTTCAGCGATCGCATTCAAGTCTAAAAGATTGTAAAGGGACGCTTGCGCTGAGACCTCCCCGTGCACCAGTCCGAGGTGAATTGGGAGCTTATCTTCTGCATCCACTTGCGGTAAAAGCATTTCCCTCTGATAGATAGAGGAAAACGACGCGCCGTACACGGAACATTGGCAGTCGGGGAAATCCACCCGACTCACTTGCTCCGCCGGAAAAATATACAGATTCTCAACATCTCTTAAATAAGTTTCATAAGGCGAACGCGGCATCAAAGGATCGTGGTTTCCCGCCACCATCAAAATTGGGAAAGAGCGCGCCTTGTTAAACAAACTCTTAACGCGACGGCCTAGGACAGGCTCCATATGCGCCGATTCAAAAAAATCGCCCGCGATAAGAAGTAAATCAACAGACTCTTCTTTTGCGAGTTCCAAAATGCGCTCCAAAGCGAGTACCAGTTCTTCAGAGAGGGAGAGCCCTGAGGCTTCACGACTACTGACACGACTGCCTAAATGCAAGTCCGCACAATGTAAAAATTTCACCTCATCCTCCTGTACACTTCCATAAACTTACGCTCTTGATGTGCTGTCCTCAAAGTATATCATCGTCATTTTTCTCTCATTTGTCGCAATTTTCACGAGGATTTCACAAGTCTGAAAAAGTGCATTTTCTTTGCTGTGCTACACTTTGAACGAAGTATTCACTCTGGAATTCTTATCTTTTGCACAGGAGGTGCCGCATTTTTGCGGCGAACACGATGTCACATCAACTGCAAACCGAACGCGTTTTACCCAACGCAGGAAAAAACACGCACCCAGGTGAACATCTCGCCGAATGGACTCAGCGACTGCATCGCGTCCGCGAAAATATACGCCGCGTCGTCGTCGGTCAAGAGCATGCTGTCGAACTCATCCTCATCGCCTTGCTATCCGGTGGTCATGTCCTCATGGAAGACGTTCCCGGTACGGGAAAGACGACCTTGGCCGCTACCTTAGCTAAGTCTCTTAATTTATCCTTTGGGCGCATCCAATTTACCCCGGACGTAATGCCTTCAGATATCACCGGATACAACGTCTACAATCCTCAGCGAAGCGAGTTTGAGTTTCATCCTGGCGCTGTCATGTGTCAGGTGCTCCTCGCGGACGAAATCAACCGTTCCTCACCTAAAACGCAATCCGCTTTGCTCGAAGCGATGCAAGATCGCCAGGTCACGGTCGACGGTACCAGCTACTCGCTCAAAGCACCCTTTCTCGTGCTCGCGACACAAAACAATTTGGAGCAACTAGGCACCTACCCGCTCCCTGAGGCTCAGCTCGACCGATTTATGCTCAAATTTTCCTTGGGTTATCCCAAACTCGATGAGGAAATTTCGATCTTGAGTTTGCACGCCAAAGGTTCACCCATTCACAATTTGACGCCGGTCCTCAGTGAAACTGAAATTCTCGCCATGCAAGAAGCGTGTCGTTCGATTCACGTCGCCGAGTCCATTTTGCGCTATGTCGCGCTCATCGCTGAACGCAGCCGTCAAATGCCCGAATTCAAACTCGGCGTTTCGCCTCGCGGTTCACTCTTACTCTTGCAAGCAGCAAAGGCCAGAGCCATGTTAAGCGGCCGCAACTACGTCATTCCTCAAGATATCCAAGATCTCGCGCCCTACGTCTTAGCGCATCGCTTAATTTTGAGCGAAACGGCTCAGCTGGCCGAACGGGATGCAGCAACCTTGACACGCACTTTGCTCACCACTGTCCCGGTTCCGCCTGCCCGCTAATTCGGGAGATCTCAAATGCATCGTCGTTTTTTTAGCTACCTGCTCTTATGCTTGGTTGCCTACGCCTGTTTTTCTTATCTAGATCAGGTGATCCTTCGCTTTGTCTTCTTCTTCTTGCTTTTGCTTCCGCTGATGAGTTTCATCAGTCTTTTGCTCGCACGCTATTTTGTCCACTGGGCCCTTCGCGTCGAGCATCCTGAAGCGACCCGCCTCGAAGAAGGGCGCGGCGTCATCACCTTGATCAACCGCTCTTTTTTCTTTTTCCCGCACATTGATCTTTATATCGATGAACCCGCTCTTGAAGATGGCTTGTTCATCATGGGAGACGGCAAAGATCACATCATGACCAAAGAGGAAGCCGCCAATTATAGCGGCCCCATCCGCTTCGATGATTTCAGCAATGAAACCGAAGATCTTTTTCTCGATGATTCTGCCCTTTTGCAGCTTTCTGAAGATGAATACGCCAAGCGGATCCACAAACGCCTGAGCCGCGCTCGGGCCATTCCCAAGCGTCGCTTCTTTCTATTCCCCAAGTTCAAAACGCTGCCTGCCACATCCCGAAAGACCGTCTGGCTCTCCGCCTACGCGCGCTACGACTGGCATTTTCGCTGGATGCCAAGTCATGTCGGGCATTATCGTTTCGGTGCGACACATGTTTATGCGCGCGATTTTTTGGGCTTTTTCACCCTACCGCTCCACCAATCTAAAAGCGAACAACACATTGGCATGGACGAAATCAATGTCTTACCGAATGCGCGCTTTTATCGCTCCCGTTTTGCACAAAAGCTCCCCGTTCCTCAGCCGACTGACCTCGCTCGTTTTAACAATCGGATTCGTCCTGAGGTCAACGCCTTGGCGAATATTCGCGCCTATCGCCCCGGGGATCGCATGAAAGATATTCACTTTAAGATCAGCGCCAAGCTCGGTGATTTTTATGTCAAAGAATTCGAGGATCCAAGGAAAGGCGGCATCTTATTCCTCATTGATCCTTTCTTGCCAGATCAGCTCAGTTTGCACCAACGCGATTACTTTGATGAACTCAGTGAAATTGCGACGGCCATCGTCGAAGAGTTCAACCGAGGCGAAGGCCCCGTCATCATGCGTTTTGCCAATCACAGCATCGAAGGTCCCGGGCAAAATCAAGGACTCAAGATCTTTCAGAAATTCTTAAGCCAACAAAAGCTCCATCCGGCGCAAGATCGAAAGCGCGCCGACGGTCACGATCTATCCTTCGATGCGCATCAGCTCAGCCAAAGTCAACAAAAAGCCATCGCTTCAGATATCCAGGCTCAAAAAGAGCATTTCCTGAAGCATCGCGTCCCCTCTCTCAGCTGGCAGCTTCAAAATGAGTTTAGATCTGAAAAATATCGAGCCATTGTCTTAATTTCCCCGTCTTTCACGCACCTGCTCGCTCAGACCATTTTGCGAAGTGCGAAGCAACAAAGCACGCGCCTCATTTTCATTCATCTCGAGCCGCCGAAGGACACCCAAAGCCAAGTGCAATCGACACCCCATCAAGCTGAGAGCCCATCAGCAAATACCGGGAGCCAAGCTTTTACGCCAAGCGAAGCCCCGACCAATAGCTCAAACAGCAGGCCTGCCGAGAACGCGTCGACACTCATCAGTGCCAAAGAGCGCAGGGACTATATCACCCGCATGGAAAACCTCAATGTCATCGTCTTCCCGGTGCGCCTTCGCTCCATTCACAGTCGAGGCCCAGCCAGAACCGCTCCCCCTAGAAAAAAGGCCGTTGCCCCTTCAAATGCAACATCGAATTCAGCGCGCAAGCGTAAGCCCGTGCCGCCGCCTGGCTTTGCCCGGCAAGCCACAAAAGCGCAGGCGCAGGCTCAAGGTCAAGCTCAAAGACAGGCGCAAAATCGCGCTCAAGCTCAGTCTCAAAATCGTGCTCAAAAAGGCAAACGAAACGAGTCCCCGCACAAATCCAAAGCAAGAAAGGAGTAAGCGATGCTATCCCCGATGTATTCTTTGACCCCGATTGACGATATCGCTCAAAAGCCCCTATCCAGACGACTTTATGTCGCGGGGCTTCGGCTGCTGTTTGCTCTGATCTTCAGCGTTTCCGTGTTGCAAATCTATTATCCGACCGTCTACCAACCCGCTTGGCTACCGCTTGAAATCGGACGCGTTGCGGCGATTTTGCTGCTTTACGCGCTCTTGAGCTGGGGCCGTTACAATTTGATGGCGGGCGCTGGCCTGTGCCTGATCGGCGCGCTCTTTTTCTTCTTACAAGCTGGAAACTTAAACGACTTAATCAACATCGGTGTCGCGCCCATGCAAAAGCTTGCTGAACACATTCAAAGCGCCGCCTCAAGCAGCAGTCTCCAAGCCGCCGCCTTATCTGGCCAAGGCTTCTCTGCTGAGCTTCTCTCCGCCATTCACTTCAGCCGCAACATCGCTTCACTTTTAGTCTGTCTCTTCAGCTACCTCATGATTGCGCGCTTTCGCATGCCCATTCCGATGGGGATCGCTTTGCTCTTGCTCCTAGCGATCACATTCAAATCGCCCGTTCCGATCTCCTTGCTTTGGTTCTTTCCAGCCGCCCTGGCGTTACTTCTCTCGGCGGTGTGGGATACACA
>JAEWGS010000073.1 GCA_023388205.1 Bacillota bacterium | reverse complement strand
TTCGGCGCCTCGTCAAGAGCTTTTGCATCAACATTTTTACGTCCTTGCATTCGTCTCGCCTGTCGCTTTTGAAGATGTGCTTCAATCCGACGGCTCAACTGCTGCCAGCTTGACTGAAGTGCGTCTTGAATCGGAGCTAGAGGTTCAGAAGATCGTGTGTGATCTGCTTCTGGCGCTTGCCAAAGCTTCACCTCTTCTTCCTCAATTCTTCTCTTCATTTCAGCTCCCTCATTCATCAATTAGCGCTTGAGTCATTGCTTAATTGTGACGAGAACTATGTTTTTTGTCAAATTTTTGTCATTTAATTGAAATACAGCTTCGATTTAGCGCCCTTGCACGTCGGTGGAAAATCTAAAATCAAGCGCTTAAAACATGGCGCAAACGTAAAAGAAGCGCCCCTCTTTTAAGGAATGGGCACCTCTTTGATGGAAGTTTCTTTTTTGTTACAAGCGGCTTCAATCAGGGGACCAGTCCTTAAAAGCGCGTCGGATCCAATAAATTTTCAGCAGGTAAATCCGCCTTGCCTTTTGAGGCCAACTTTTGCTGCTCGAGATTAATTAATTTCGGCTCGATATATTCGCCGTAGGTCTGATACGAAACGTCCTGCCCGCGCTGGCCTTTGACACGAAAGCGCTGTTCCACATTTTCATAAAATGCCGGCAGTCCTTTGAAGGGGTAGGCCAAAAGGCGAGACGATTTAGGCGGATCGTAACGGTGACGCAAAAAAAGTGCATAAAGAGCCGCCAAGCCAAAGGGTAAAAGTGAGAAGTAAATCAAGCTCAAATAAGCTGAAGATTCAGCTCCCACAATCTGAGAAAGGCCTCCGCCGAAGAAGTTAAACAACATATGCAAGAAAATCGACAGAGCCATCGACGACGTCGCGTAGTAACAATAAGTCAAAATGACACCGACGATGAGCACATAGGAGCTTTGAATGAAATCCATGTGAAACACTGCAAACAGCACAGCGGTCAACAAAATCGCATAACGAGCCGGCAAGACACGCTTGAGCTCTCCAAAAACGATGCCTCGGAAAAGAAGTTCTTCTGCAATCGGAACAAAGATGACCGTTCCGATCACACTGAGCCAGACCATCTGACTATTTTCAATTTGACGCAACAATTCTGCATAGCGATCGAGCTGCACTTTGAAGAAGGGAATCTGCGTGGCCAAAGCCTGGTAACACAAGGTCAGAGCTGCAGATAAGGCAAGAGCGCCCATAATCGAGAGGATCGATAAAAGGATATCCATGAACCCTGGACGGTCATTCAAAAGATAGCGAGGTTCTCTTTTCTTGCGCCCCTTGAGGAAAAGCGCGTAAATCAGAATCTGAAAGCTCGCATATAAGACGACCGCCACCGAATTAACGTTTGGGTCCATGAGGGTTTCTTCAAAAAAGCGCCCAATGCTTCGATGCGCAACAAACACATAAAAAAGTGCGGCCACATTGAGTCCGACAATTTGCAGCAAAAGATGCAAAAGCATGAACAAAATCGGCCAGCCAAACGTGCCGACATCAAAGCCTGGGCGGCGTTGCTTGAGCGCCGCGCGGTAACGCCCTCTGGGCAGCTGCTCGGCGTATGGATCAATCACGATGGATTCTCCTGCCATCACATTTTGGGGATCATGTATTTCTTGACTCATCTTCATTTCTCCTTGTCTTCGTCTAAATGCACCCTATCTAAGTGCGCCAAAGGATGTTCATCTTGTTCTTTTTTCAAAGAGCACAAACTCGATTTTTTCTTGTTGACGCTCTGGGGCGTAAGCTTCTTTGGCGCGTTTAAGTCCCTCATCTCCCATATCTTCTTCTCGGTTGATCCAAGGCGCTTTATAAAGGAATTGTGCCGCCAGCCGATTGATCGCAGCATAAGCCCCCGTTACCTCTTCCCTCGCCTTTTCAAAATGCGTAAAGGCCATTGTTTCAAACTCATAACCCATACAAAAAGCAAGCAGTTCTTCGCCCAGATAGAGGACAGCCGCTTTCATCCAGGGATCCGGATAATGCTCTAGGTAATGCAAAATTGCCCGATGATCCCCACTGAAAGGGTCTTTGGGATCCAAGCCTTTTTGCAAGCTCCAATGTTTTGAAAGCGCGATAACCGCATCAAAATCCTTTTCTTGCATCGGCCGAAATTGGTAGTGCGGATAGTGTTTCTCAAAAGCGTTAAAGTGGTTTCGCCTCGTGCGCAATTTTTTACCTTTGAGCTGTGCCAAAGCCTCCCTGGCATAGATGTAATCTGAATACTCCGGTCGCTTAATCTCACAAATTTCATACTGGTCTTCAAGCGTGCGCATCCACTTCGCCTCTTTTTCACAAAAATAAAGAAAACGCAAAAAAGGACGATCTTCTTTCTCAAAGCACATAAAACAGCTGTGGTCTTGATGCCGGTTCAAGCGCGCAATTTCCAGACTCAGTTTCGCATAAGGATCCCAAAGTGAAGCCACCACACGCCTCAATTGGGCCGGCGAACTTAGCCCCAAAGGCATCGAAAAATGTAGCCCTGTAAAAACATGCGTCTGCGCCGTCAGCACAAGACTGTCTTCGATTTCCGCTACATGATACTGAAAGGCCTCATTCCAGCTGATCCGAGAAGCGAAAGTCAAATCAGAAATTAAAGGCTTGGTCCGTTGATAATAGGTCTCGTATAAAAACCGATCCTCTCGCGTCAGCGGATGAAAAAGCGACCTCGCATCCGTCTCACTCATAAAATGACTCACGCCTCTTCATCAATCAGCACATGGCCCATCTGAATGCGCTGCAAAAAATGGTCGAAGGCGCGCTTTCGCTCATGACGATTGCGAATCGACCGGTAGCGACCCTCATTGGGACTTTTTGAAATATCTTCCATCAAAACAAACTCAGGATCCGTATGTTCACCATCATCGGGTTCATAAGGCAACATCGCCACATAAGTCTTACCCTCAAAAGGGAAACGGTCCACCAAGGTCATATAAAACTCGTAAGCCGTGTCTACATCTTGAATCACCATAAGCCGTTGAGATGGATCTTCAGTGAAAATTTTAGCCATACTACACCTCTTTCGAATTCATCTCATTTTACCCCAGCTCCGTTCAAAATCAGTGAACGAAGAAAAAACGCTGAGCAAAGCCCAGCGTTCTCGTCATGTTCATCGAACAAAGAAATGCGATTTAAGCTCAACGCAAGTTATCGCGCCTCGCAGGTGATCGCGTCTCAAATCAATCAAACCCACAGAAGGATCAAAAAGCATGCCTCCGCAAAAACACAACTTAGGTTAAAAGATCAGACACGAAAGCTCACGCTCAGCCGCCTTAGTCGTGATGACAGCCGCAACCACAGTCATGGTGATGATCGTGGTCGTGATCGTGCTCATCATCTTCATCGAGATAATTGAGCTCGTAGTCCTCGTCCTCTTCTTCATCCATCTCTTCGCAGAGACGCTCATATTCAGCAAAGACTCTCGGGAACTCATCCTCATCGACCGTCTCGTAGCCTAAGCTTCCGTCTTCAAGCTCAATCTTGCGCGCAAACAGCGCGATCGGCTCTTCATCATCCATGGAAATCAAAACGTGATAGAGATCGTCGTCCAATGTGAAATCATAGGCCACCATGAACGAGAAGCTCTCATCGGTTTCCTCGTCAATCATCGTGATAATCTCAACGTCTTCCATGTCCTCATCGTCATCGAAGGCGCCCTCAATCACAGTTTCCAGGCCTTCATCTAGTTCCTGGTTCTCATGCGTCAAGTGATCTTGATCTTCTAAAAACATACGTACCTCCTAAGACGATACCCAACGAGCTCATATTTTATTCTTCAAAAGCTCATCCTGAATGCGTGCATTATAACACAGTCATTTTTATCAAATTCAAAGAGTCCAAAGCCTTTTTCCGCCTGCGTGCTGCACCGCTCAAAGAATCCCCCAAACAAACTCGTTCTATCTCAATGGTGATCCAAATAATCTTGCAAAAACACACAAGCCGCCACTTGGTCGATGACTTGCCGCTTCGCTTTTTGACCCTTGCGTTGGCCGCTTTCATTCAAAAGCCGATGGCCCAACGTCGTCGAATAACGTTCATCGACGAAATGGACACGGATCTTGTCCGCTAAGTTTAACTCAGAAATAAATTCACGCACTTTGCGTTCAGACTCAGACTCTTTGCCGTCTGTGCGCAAAGGTAAGCCGACGACGAAATCTTCAATCTCATAGGTTTCAAGCAAAGTTTTGACACGCGTCAAAGCCGCCTCGCGCTCCTTGAGGCTGTTTGGAATGGTCTCTAAACCTTGGGCGATCATCCCCAAAGGATCGCTGATTGCAATCCCTATTCGACGCGTTCCATAGTCCATCGCCAGTATGCGTTTCACCTTGCACCTTACCTCTACACTTCCATCTTATATAAAAATGTGCGCCTCGATTTCTCGAAGCGCAACATTATCAGAGCTTAAATCGAACGTCCGAATTACACCTTCGCAGGCCTTAGAATCCGTTTTTATCCGTGAGCATCGATCCTGATCATTCAACGTTCAAAGCGTTTGAAATACTCTCGTAAAATCACCTCAAGCAGCTCATCACGCTCCAAACGGCGAATGACGCCGCGCGCCCCGTTGTGGTTGGTAATATACGTAGGATCTCCCGATAAGAAATACCCGACCACCTGGTTAATCGGATTGTACCCTTTCTCGTCCAGCGCCTTGAGCACCTGACCCATGATGTCTTCGGTTTCTTTTGTCTTGTCATTCTTCAACTCAAAACGGGTCGTACCATGATCAACCATTGCTATCACCTCCCAGTTACCTCATCCCATTGTATCAGGCTTTGGCAATGGCGAGCAGCGCTTTATCGTCCGAACCGATCACCTGACAATGCAAAACTTGTCCGACCTGCACATTTTGAATCGCGCCCGATACACGCATAGGCAAATAGTTTCTGCTGTAGCCTAGCGCCTCACGCGCTTCAATCTGTTCAACTAACACGTCATGTTCGCGATGAAATTCCTCACTTGCCCGCTGTTTCCAAAGCTCCTGACGCAGCTTCTGAAAGTCTTTCATACGTTTTTTGATCTGATCTGGGGCGACCTTTTGGGGCATCTGGCTGGCTTCTGTACCGGGTCGGTCGGAATAAGGGAAAATATGTAAATCACTAAAGCCAATCCCGCGGACAAAGGCCAGTGAAGCTGCGTGCTCTTCTTCCGTTTCACCCGGAAAGCCCACAATCAAATCCGTCGTCAGATTCACATCTGGCAGGTGACGTTTCAAACGGTCGCAGGCCTTTTGGTAGGCTTCTGCAGTATAAGGCCGTTTCATGCGTCTCAAGACGCTCGTCGCGCCCGACTGCAAGGATAAGTGAAAGTGCGCCCCAAAATGCTGTAGTTTCGAGACCCGTGAAGCGAAGTCCTCGCTCGCAATCCTAGGGTCCAAAGAAGCCGTCAGCAAGCGATCCAAGCCCGGCATACTGTCGATCGCCTCAAGCAAATCGATGAGACGCTTTTTTTCGTCCAAATCGTAGCCATAAGCCGCGACTTCGATGCCCGTCAAGACCAGTTCCCGATAGCCGCGACGCAGCAAAGCTCTCGCTTCTTCAAGCACCGCCTCAAAAGACCTCGAGCAGGAAGCCCCGCGCGCCGTATGAATCGCGCAATAAGTGCAACGCATGTCACAGCCGTCTTGGACTTTGATATAAGCGCGTGTTCCCTGTTGCTCTGTCACCGCGCCAGTTTCAGCAAAGATGCGCTGCCCTCTTTTGTCTTCCGTACGATCATTCATCTGGTGACAAATCAAGGATTCTTGGCGAATGCCGCCCAAGACCATCCGTGGCCTGCTGGCTTGCCCTGCGCTCGTCGCATTGGGGAGCTGCCCCGCCGTAGGTCGAGACTCGCTCGTCCGATGCTGCGGCTGAGCCGTCGCATGCTGAAGCTTTCTATCATTGGCTTGCAAAAGCTCCTTTGCACGACTTGTATCGACAGCCTCTGAGGGGCGCGCCTCATCTGAAAAGGCAAAAAGCTGATCGCTTTCAGTCACTAAACGCCCTTCCTGATAAGCCTCATACGCCTCTAAAATCGCTTCGTGTGCCAGATTTTTTTTGCGATTTCCCAGCGCTAAATCCGCCTCAGACGATCCGTCCAGAAGTTCCACCTGACAGCCCAAAGCCACCACCAATTTCGCCTGAAAACGCTGCTTCATGCGTCGGATCATCTGGCCAGATTTACGCGTCGCCTCCTGGGTCACCGCGCAGGTGTGCACAATGGCGACGTCTGGACCTTCGTTCGGCTTGCAAGGAATCCAACCCGCCGCTTCCAAATTTGCAGCAATCGCATCGCTTTCATATTGGTTGACTCGGCAGCCCAAAGTATGGATGCAAAATTTAACACTCATCGATGTCCATGCCCCATCTTAGATCCAAAGCCGCGACCCTTTCCCTTAGACTGGTTCCGGCCAAGGCCACGGCCTTGACCGTAACCTTTGCCTTTCCCCTTGCCAAAGGCTTTGCCTTTGCCTTTACGTTCATCTGAAAATTGAGCTGCACCGCGGCCTTGAGCTTGAGACTCTCCACTCAGTCGCTTGCTCCTCGTTCTCTCATTTTTCTCGCCAAAACGACGCGGTCTCTTTTCATCAGCCGTCTTCCCGCCCTTTTCTCGATCACCTCGGAAAAGGTCCTGACGACGCTTTTTAGAAAGATTGTCTCTATCTCCATCTTGATTCACCCAAGCAGCATCGCGGCGGCTGTGACGCTGTGTTGGCTGATCCTCGTCCCATCTAAACGCACGACCTCTTCCGCGGCTCAGCTTTTGCTCCGTCGATCTCGTCGCTTCATGCTTGCCGACCGTCGCTGTTCTCTTCCCGCTCTGATGGGCATCAAAGTCATCTCTTTTTTCGGCGCGTCGTCTCCCTCTAAAATCCAATTCATCGAGGTCTCGGCGCTGCACTTCATAATGGCGCGCGGCAAAACTCGGCCCACGCTCAGCACCCCCACGCCGTCTCAAAGCCCCCAGACGCACACCCAAAGGCAGACGTTTTTGCGCATCCGTACGCGCCTTTCGCGCAGCACCTTCTGCGTCGCCTTGTTCACGGACTGAATTGATCCCGAAGTCAGAATCTGTCTCAGCACCTTTGAAGCGCGCCGCGCCAAATTCCTGCGGACGAATACGCCCCAGCGTCTGCACTTCGATGCGTTCTTTCTCCTGATTTTCCGCTTCCGCTTCATCTTCAACAGGCAACAAATGCCGTTTTCTCGCCAAAGGACGCTGCGCCGTTTTTTCTTGACGCATCACAAAAAGTCGACTGTTGTTGGCCTTAAAGCGACGTTCGCCGGGAAGGGCTTTTTTGCCTTCATCCTTGGTCTCACGCTTCATCTCTTCTAAGAGTCCAAAGTCGATGCGACGATAGGCCAAATTGACGCTTTGAACCTGAACTTCCACCTGATCGCCAACCTTGAGCAAGCGATGCGTGCGCTGCCCTTCTGCCAAAAGGCCGATATCGTCCAAACTGAAGTCATCGTCAAACTCAGAGAACAGCAGCAAACCTTCTGCCGTATTCTCAAGGCGGACAAAGGCGCCCGCGGGACAAAAGCCCGTGATCTTACCCTCAAAGCAATGCCACAAGAAAGCTTCCATATACTGGCAAATCCTGAGTTTCGTCGCTTCTTGCTCCGCCGCAGTCGAATTGATCTCCGTCTCAGAAATATGCTCTGCCACAAAGGCGGCTTCACGTTTGAGCGGCGCATTACTGTAGCCACCCAAGGCATTTTTGATCGCACGATGCGTAAACAGATCGCTGTATCGACGAATCGGCGAGGTGAAATGGCAATAGTCGACCAAAGCCAAACCAAAGTGACCGTAAGGAATGGCGTCGTAGCGCGCTTTTGCCAAGCTGCGCAAAATGAGCGTCATGAGCATTTCTTCCATGGGACAGCCTTTGATTTTTTCGATCCAAAGACTTACAGCTGTTGGGTCAATCACTTCAGGCACGGTCAAATCTATGTTGAGCCCTCTTGCCAAATCAGCCAAGGCTGTCAGGCGTTCACGATCTGGATCTCCATGCACACGGTACATCACGGGAATACGCTTCATTCGCGCCCACTTAGCCACTTGCTCGTTCGCCGCAATCATGAACTCTTCAATCATCTGCTCCGTCCAACAAGATTGACGCGCCTCAAGTCCCGAAACAGCCCCATCCTCATCGAAGAGCACCTTGGTCTACTCAAATGAAAAGTCCAGCGCGCCTCTTTGCTGACGTTTTTTGCGAAGATCAAAGGACAGGTGGCGGCATAAATCCAGCATCGAAGCTAAGTTTCGAGCAGGCTCTGGCAAGCGTTCTTGAAGCTCTTTAAGTTCCAAACGGCCGAGTTCATCGCGTTCAAAGGGCTCAAAGGCCTCGTACAAACTCGTGTAATCTCCGCGCCAGTCACTTTGTATCACCGTTTCGAAAATTTTGCTAAAAAGCAAACGGCCCTGCGCGTCATAGGTCATCGCGACACTCAAAGCTAATCGCGGCACACCCGGATTGAGTGAACACAGGTCATTCGACAAACGCGTCGGCAGCATCGGGAAAACTTGTCCGGGCAAGTAAGTTGAATTGCCGCGCAAAAAAGCCTGCTGATCCAAAGCCGACCCCGCCTCAACATAGTGCGTCACATCCGCAATATGCACCCAAAGGCGACAGCGACCATTGCCCAAATCTTCGAGGGAGATCGCGTCATCTAAATCTTTGGCATCCAAACCATCAAGCGTAAAAGTCGGTAAATCACGAAGGTCTCTGCGCCCTTGCTCAATGAGCGGCAGAAAATCCTCTTCTTCAACGAACTTAGGGAAGCTTTGTAATTCCGCATCCACCTCTGGCCCAAAATTAGAATTGAGACCGTACGCTTCAATAATCGCCTTGAGCGCCACGTCAGGATCGCTCGCATTCCCCAACACCTCTAAAATACGCCCCTGCGGTGTATACATCGGGTCTTGTGTGTAATGCTCTAATTCTTCATCCTCGACAAAAAGGCGCACCTTCATCCCAATCGGAACGCCCGCTGCGGCTTCATCTTCTAGGGTCACCCAAAATGAGGGTCGTGTATCTGTTTTGACGAAGCGAAGTCCGGCTCGATCAGCCGTATTTCCCATTAATTCTGCCATCTTGCCTCCTGGCGGTCTGCAGACCTTAGGTCCTTCTCTGGACCTTCTTGTTCCCATGTTCAATTGACAATGTATTTTGTCAGTTTACCACGCCTCACCCGCTCTGTGCTTTTCAAAGCACACAAAAGAAATCTGCACGCGCTTTTTTCTCCTCACCAACGGAGATCCCTGCACTTTTGTCTTCTTGAACAACTTTTCTCTTTCGTCCTCTTGGGCCGTTTTTTTGAAACAAAAAAAGCCAGTCACTGATGTAACCGGCTTCTCTTCATTGATTACCCAAAAGCGGCTATGCCGCATGAAGTCAAACTCAAACGCGATCAATCAAAACGTTCAAAAGCACCGTAATAATCACGAATACGATCACCAAAACAGAAGTGATCTTCTTGAGCAAAGCATCAATGCTGCGGCCCTTGTGCTGACCAAAAAAAGTATCCGCACCACCCGAAATGGTTCCCAGGCCCTGTGACGAGCCCTCTTGCATCATCACTAATCCGACGAGCACAATGCAAAGCAAAATATCAATAACACCCAACACTGTCACTAACGCGTGCATAACTTCTCCTCAAAAGACGATCTTCATCTCACTCATTTCTAGTCTATGAAATCTAACCCATGCAAGAAATGCCCGAACATTATAGCACAGTTCATCCGAGCGATTAGGGTTTTATTTAGATTTATTCTTTTCCTTCAATTTTTTCATATTCTGCCTGCTGCCGGCGCTTCGTGCCGCCGGCGGTGCTTCATATGCTGCCGGCGCTTCGTGGCCTCACTGACGCCCGCACTCCTTTTTTCTCAATCTCCCCTCAAACGTTCAGCTCTATTTCGCGCGCTGTTTTAACTTCCGTCTTTTCCACGTTTTCACCTCGATTTAGAGTAAACTGACGGCATCTTTTATTCTAGATTGGAACACGCTATGGCTTCTCTTTTATCATCTTCATACAAAAGCTCACAGGATCACCCTTCGCAGGAGCATTCAAATTTTGCGTCACATCCGCTTCTTCCTCAAAAGCCCCTCCTTATCGCCTACTGTAGTCTCAAAGATCTCGCGCTCATCAACCCTGACGATCTCCAGGCCATCGATGTGATTAACCTCGCCTTTGCCCACGTCAAAGAAGCGTCGCTCCATTTCGATCCGCCGGCAGACTTGATCAAAGAGCTCGCTCGTCTGCGCAGACAGAAAGAAGATCTTCGTATCGTTCTTTCTGTTGGGGGTTGGTCTTCAGGCGGTTTTTCTGAGATGGCCTCATCAGAGAAAAAGCGCGCGTGCTTTTGTCAAAGCAGCCTCGACACGCTGCAACAGTACGAACTTGATGGGCTCGACATCGACTGGGAATATCCTGGATTTCGTGTGGCGGGCATCGGCGCTTCACCGGAAGATCACATCTTTTTTACCGCGCTTTTGCAGGATCTGCGCCACACCCTGGGCGATCAACGCATCCTGAGCATCGCTGCAGGAGGCGATCGTTATTTTGTCAAAAATACAGATGTCGCCGATTACGTGCCGTTCCTTGATTATATTCAGCTCATGACCTACGACCTGCGCGGTGGCTTTTCAATCGTGACGGGTCATCACAGCAATCTCTATGCCCCGAAGGGTGATCTTTCTGATGCGTCTTGTGACACGGCAGTCAAAGCCTTCTTGGCCGCCTCTTGCCCCAGCGAAAAGCTCGTCCTTGGCGCGGCCTATTATGCGCGGGAGTGGAAGCTTAACTCAGTTTCGTCACCAGAAGAGAGCTACGGTGTTATGTGTGCCTCAACAGGCGGCTACGGCCCAAGTCTCGACGAACTCCTCGAACTCGAACAAAGCGCAGCTTACGTCAAGTGTCACGATGGATGTGCAAGCGCCAGTTGGCTTTATGGCGAAGGTCGCTTTATCAGCTATGATGATCGTGAAAGTCTAAAAGCCAAGTGCAGCTATGTTAAAAATCAAAAGCTCAGAGGTCTCATGTTTTGGGAGTATGGGCTCGGTGCAAAGTGTCATATGACGCGTCAGCTTGGCGAATGGCTCAGTGAAAATTTTTCAATCTGAGATCCACCTCAGGGCGACAACAAAGGAGGTTCATATGCAAGGAAGTGTAAAGACGAACAACAGTGAAAACACAAGACGACACATCCAAAAAGTGGCTTGGATCGGCACCGGCGTCATGGGCGCACCAATGGCGCGTCACCTCGCCGAAGCGGGCTACCAAGTCAGCGTCTTTAATCGCAGTCCTCAAAAGGCAGAAGCTTTGAGCGACTGTGCCCGCGTCTGCCAAACAATTGCTGATGCAGTTTGCGAGGCCGATGCCGTCTTCACCATTGTTGGCTTTGAAACGGACGTGGCATCCGTCTATCTCGGTGCAGATGGAATTTTGACGCACGCCCCAAAAGGCGCCTTACTTTGTGACATGACAACCTCCTCCCCCGATCTGGCGCGTCGCATCGCAAAAGAAGCCCAAGCCCTCGGCTTGCACGCGCTCGATGCCCCGGTTACGGGCGGGGATCTCGGCGCAAAAAATGCCAGTCTTTCCATCATGGTCGGTGGTGAAAAAGAAGATTACGACTTACTTTTGCCGCTTTTCCAAAAGCTCGGAAAAAGCGTTTGCTACATGGGCGCTTCAGGTTCTGGCCAAGATATGAAGCTCGCTAATCAACTCGCCATCGCCGGTGCTTTGGCGGGGATCTGTGAAGCCCTCTCTTACGCAAAATCCAAAGGGCTCGATCTGATGAGCGTCCATCAAGTCATTAACCATGGCTCGGCTCACTCTTGGCAAGGCGAACACAATGGAGCCAAAATGATCGAAGACGATATGCAGCCTGGCTTCTTTTTGAAACACTTCATCAAAGATCTGCGCCTCGGCCAAGAAAATGCGGGCACGCTTCAACTGCCGATTGGACAAAAGGTACTCGAAATGTGTCAAGCTCTCGCGGAAAAAGGCTTCGGCGACTCAGGGACACAAGTTTTGTTTAAGGCTTATGACGAAGAATAAAGATTGGTCCTCATCTCAAAATAGCTCATTCAAAAAAGGGCGAGACAACTAACACGTCTTGCCCTTTTTATCTTCAACCTCAGTCCTCCAAATTCTCTGCCACAAAGGGGTTCGCCCCATCGACAGACCCCAACTTATAACCTTTGGTAAACCAATTCACCCGCTGCGCACTCGTCCCGTGCGTAAAAGAATCCGGCACAACATAACCTTGCGCTTGCTGCTGTAAACGATCGTCACCGACACCCGACGCCGCATCCAAGGCCTCTTGAATGTCCTCCTGTGTTAAACGCGCTAAACTCTTGACATGGTGCGCAAAAACGCCTGCCAGATAGTCAGCTTGAAGCTCCAAACGCACACTGTAACGGTTCGCTTGAGCTTGAGGCAGTTGACTCATGCGCTGATGGACTTCATCTAAAATTCCGAGCTGATCTTGTACGGCATGCCCCACCTCGTGCGCCAACACATAAGCGAGCGCAAAATCGCCTTCTGCATCCAATTTCTCTCTCATTTCATCGTAAAAGCTCAAATCCAGATAGATCTTTTTGTCCCGAGAGCAATAAAAAGGTCCCGTCGCCGACTGAGCCATGCCGCAGGCACTCGGCGTATACCCTCGATAAAGCACCAAGGTTGCCGGTTCATATTGAAGTCCCGCCTCCGAGAAAATCTCAGACCACACGTCTTCTGTCATCGCCATCAATTTCTTGGCAAAATCAGCCCGTTCTTCTTCCTCAGCGAGTTCCACACCATTCCCTGTATTGGGGGCATAAACCACGCGCGGCGATCTTGTTTCCTGAGTGGGCGCCATAGGAAAACTATAAAAGCCGTAAACAATCAATCCCAAGACCAGGAGTAAACCGATCCGCACACCTCTTTGACGTCTCGATCCAGAAAACAAAAACCAGGGCAAAAAGCGAAGCAGCATCTGTAATAGTCCCCCAAAGAGAAAGCCCCCGGAAGCGCCGCGCGTCCCATAGCCAAACCCCAGGCCACCGTTATAAGCGCCCGGATCTTGCGCGCGCCTGTCATCTACATTTTGGCTACTTCGATAATTTTTCCAGTCCATGCCTTCCCCTCTTATCTTGACTCAAAAGGACTTATGCCCCTCAAGCGCAAGTGATGTCTCACTGATGCTTCTCATCTAAAATCATCTGACGGATCGCCTCGATGCCGCAGCGAATCGCTTGATTGGTCTCGTGGTTTTCTTGATCTTGTTGTCCAGCTTTGGCGCGCTCTTGGTTCCAAATGACATGGAGCACACAAGCCGCTTTGACCTTGCGACAACTACACACGGCATAAAGCGCTGCGGACTCCATCTCAGAGGCCAAGCAACCCGATTGAATATAAGCTTCCCAGCGCGCCAAAAGTTCCGCATGGATCGGCATGCTTTCTGGGCTATGCTGACCGTAAAAAGAGTCTTTGCACTGAACCGTACCCACATGCGCACGCATACCTAAACGCTTCGCCGCCTCACGCAAAGCCAAGGTCATCTCAAAGTCCGCTGCCGCCGGTACTTCAATCGGCATGTACTCGCGGCTCGTGCCTTCCTGTCGAATCGCAGACTGCGCAATGACAAGGTCGCCCGGCAAAACATGCTGTTGCATACCACCGCAAGTCCCCACACGAAGGAAATGTGTCACGCCCGTTTGAATCAGCTCTTCAACCGCAATCGCAGTCGAAGGACCGCCCATCCCCGTGCTCATCACGAGCACCTTTTCGCCCTCCAAAAAGCCGAGCCAGGCCGTATATTCACGATTCTGATGGAAAAACTCCGCCGAATCTAATTGCTTCGCAATTTTCTCTACGCGCGCGGGATCGCCCGGCAAAATCACGTATTTTGCGCCATGTTCAGCACCAAAGCCAAGATGGTATTTCACTTCACCGTTTTTCATAACAAACTCCTTCTCAAACCTTTCAGTCTGTCCGCTCTTTTGCGCCCACTCGGCGCTCAGCTTAGCTCAGCTCAAAGGCTTTGAGCCAATTATTTCAAAATTACTTTTTTATGCAAGCGAAAGGGGCGGCTTGCTGCAAGCGAAAGAGGCGGCTTGCTGCAAGCGAAAGGGGCGGCTTGCTGCGTCTGCCCCATTCAATTGAGCTCGGATGCACCTTCATGTTGCTGCGCCAATTTATACAAGCTGAGTCCAGCGCTCATGACTTATTTTTTTCGCGGATCAATCCCTTTGGCGCGCAGCACCGTGCGCACAATAAAAGCGGAACCTTTTGCCCCCAAACGACTCCCCATACGGCGCACCGCTAAAACGCGCGGGTCATGCTTGACGCGACGCCAAAGCTCAGGATTCAGACGCTCAAGTTCCTCTTCGACACGCTTTATTTTGTGGCGAATGTGCTTTTGTTTTTGCTCGCTCTCACCCTTCGGGTCCTCACCCATCGCAATCGGAAAGAGGCTCATGACAACCATGCGCGCCGCGTGGTCTTCGGCATAAAGACGCAAAGCTTTCGGCAGATCCTGCCAATTGACCTCTTTAGATTTATGAAATAACTCGCTCGTCACTTGTAACTGCTTCTTACTATTTTTGAGAATCGAGGGCAAAGATACGCTTTGTCCTTCACGTCCAATGTAGTAGCGATAAAGCACTATAGGCTCGTACCAAAATTGGCGCAAATGAAATTGTGGCAAGAAAACATAGAGATTATCTTCATAGCTGACATGCTCAGGCAGCTCCAACTCGATACGACGCAAAAAATCGGTTCGATAAATCAAAGCGTGCATCAAAATTAAAGACGGCAAGGTAAAATCCGCATCAGCCCAACTCGAGAGCTTATTTTTTGAAAAATGGCGCGCATAAGAAACCCGCTTCACCCGATAAAGCGTTCCGTCCACATCTTCAAAAGAACGAAGCGGTGCCGTTGACTTATTCCACACGTATTCATAGCGAAAATCACAGATCAACGCATCGCACCTTTCGTCAGCCAAAAGCGCCTCAAGTCGGTCCAAAACTTTAGGCAAGTGATCGAGGTCCAGCTGATCATCACTGTCTAAGACCTTAAACCAAGGCGCACGCGCAAGGGCTAAGCCTGTGTTGATCGCACCGCCGTGGCCTTTGTTCTCCTGGTCGATACAATGGAACTCTGGGTAGCGCTTTGCATATTCAGAAGCGATGTCATGCGTCCGATCTTTAGACCCATCATTGACGATTAAAACTTCCAAACGCTGACGCTGCGGAATTAAATTTCTCAAAGCCCGCTCCAAAGTCGCTTCAGAGTTATAGCTCGGGATCACCACCGTCAGTAAAGGCCTCATGCTACGAGAGCCTTGAACAAAAGAAGTTTGGGTTGATTCGCTCATGTTTGATCCCCTTTCTTGAAAGCGCACCTCACGCTAGCTGACCTCACTATTTTAACCCCCCACGGCGCAAGCGCCCACCTAAGCCGCGCAAGCGCTTCCTAAAACTGGCCGAAAGACTTCCGATCGTTTTCTGAAGGCTCTATTCAGCTGAAGGTTCTATTCAGCTGCTGGCTCGTTGATCAGCTGCTGGCTCATTGATCAGCTGCTGGCTCGTTGAGATTCAGCGACTTTCGATACTCACCCGGCGTTTGGCCAAATTGATTCCTGAAGAGCGTATAAAAATACGCGGTATTATCCATGCCGATTTTTTCACAGATCTTGCGATGGGACCAATCTGTTTCCTCGAGCAGCCTTCGCGCTCGCTCCATGCGCAATTCTTTGATATAGGCGGTGACCGAAAGTTCAACGGTATCTTTGAAAATTCTTCCTAAGTACTCACTGTTCAAATTCAACCGAGCTGCAAGCAGTTTCAGCGACAGGTTTGGGTTGTCCAATTCTTCAAGGCACATCCGCTTGACTGTTTCTGTAAGATCACGGTTTCGCTTCATTCTTTTTTCCATTTTGTCGCAAAAATGCCTCGCGAATGACTCGTATAAAAACAGCTTCAGCTCAGCTGCTTTTGATCTGCTGAGATCACTAAATTTTCTTCGATCCTCCGGTGAAAGGTTCAAATCACGTTCGACCTCGAGCAAATCCCCTTCTATCTTTTCCGAAAGACAAGCGGCCCTATACTTTTTGAGGCAGTCACACCATTCATCAATTCTTTTTTTCAAAAGCTCCTCGTAGCCCAGGTCCAGCTCCATACTGAAGATATCTTTCAACCTGACCTCCGACCGATCCACCTGCGTCTTGAGAGCATCAACATCCTTTTCATGGATGAGAACTAGGCTGTCCTCTTTCTCCATCGATATTTTCCCTTGGCTATTTTGAGGCTCAAAAGCCGCGCCAGGATCAAAGGCGCTAGGCTCAAAGATCTCAGATTCAAAGACGCCAGGCTGTCCGAAGTTTTCGTCATGACGCAAAGACGCTTGCTCTACGTTGAAAAAGTCAAAAAGCAATTTCAATTCTTGTAGATTGACCAAAGCCTTATAGTAAGCTTCAGCCAAGCTCAAAGAAGCGCTGATAAAAAGTCCTGTTTGAGCGCCCATACCATTCGGCGCTTCCTTTTGCACTCGCTCTTTTTGGAGAAAAATCGTAAGTCGATCCATCGCATTTTCAAGCTGATCCTCTTTGACAATCCAAACGACAAAGTGCTCGAAGCAAAAAACTTCTGCGGCAAGATCGCCCAACGCTTCTTCTCTTAATAGACGCTCACCCAAAGCCTCGCTCAACTGCCCCTGATGGCTGAGCTGATCCGTGCCCAACAAGATGAGCCGCTCAGACAGCCCGCCGCTCACCAGACGAAAATCACTTTCTCCGCCCAACTTCTCGAAAAGGCGCAAATACGCCATGCGCTTTGTCATATCAATCACAAAAGAATCCAGCGTACGATTCTCTCGAGACAAGGACACTTCATGAACAAAGGCTAAGCTTTTTGCAAAAGGCCAAAGAACTTTGCGGCAGGTCCAAATAAAGGTAGGAATCGTCAAAATCAGGACAAAGACAAAAATCAAAAGAATTCGATAAGCCAGCGCTTCACCTTGACTGTCAATTCTCTCTTCCGGAATAAAATGGTAAAAAGCTAATTCGCTATTTTTTAGACTTTGTGAAAAGATCCGATAATTTCCATTCAAGCGCTGAGAAAATTCACCTTCAAGTCGCTCTTCAGCTTCGGGCAGAAAACGCTCGCTCGCGCCTTCTTGTTGTTTTCGACCGATAAAATCAACGATCTGCGCCATCGCTTGACTCAGCAACACGTCATCTGTGTCTTGGCTCATCAATGAATACTGGAAGTCGTTTTGCAAAATGAGCGAAATGGCATTTGGCTCGTCGAACAGGCGCCATAAAGAAGCTGGATCCACATTCAAAATCAGCGCCATCTGGTCGTCCGCAAAAATAGCTGTACTGAGGACCGCCGATCCTTGTGCCGCCGATCCTTCTCCGTAGCGTCTCAATTTCCAGCTGGCAGTGCAAGCGTCCTTTTGATTTTCAAAAAGATCAAGAACCGCCTGATCACTGAATTCAGACATCTGCGCGCTGAAATCATTTTCATCACTGCTGTAAACCCAGGACTCGCGTTGATTGATGAGGTAGGCCGACTTGAGGTAAGAACGGGCTGCGACAAAACTCGCGAGCTCTCTTTGTCCCGTGATTCGATCGAAGCTGTTGCGGCTATTAGATTTAAGCCTAACGATATTCGGTGCAGACAAAGCAGCGATCCCGCTTTGTCTCAATTCTCGAAGGAGATTATCGAGGAGTTCTGCCTGCTGACCAATCGTTTCAGCAATAATCTGGCGCTCTCGATTTTGGGACATGTGGCGAAACTGAATGAAGTAGAGGTACGCAACGAGACTCAAGAGCCCATAAAAAATGGCAAGAAAACCAAAGAAGATCCGCTTGATTTTTGGGTCCATAATTTTGCGCTGTATCCTCACCTGATGCTCCCCACTTCACGCATTCATTTAAGCTAGCTTATCTATTTCACAAGATTAAAGGGTCCGCGATCGCCTTCATTTTTTCATACAGCTTATTCAATTTGTATACATCGTCAAGAATCTTCATTTTTTGAAGGCTTCGACTTTATCATTTCAACAAAACACAGATTACAATCAGATCATTCAATTCCAATTTGAGGAGGGTACAAATATGAAGAAGCTTTCGTTTGTACAAAGTTCAAAGGTCAAAAAAGCCCTATCTTTTCTCTTGGCCGCAACCATCTTGCCTGTCTTTTTAGCCGCTTGTGGCAACGGTCAACCTGCAGGCAGCGAAGATGCCAAGGCTGCTGGCGAGGCCAAAGTCTCCGGAGAAGCTGAAAAGAGCGGCAATAAAATGCAGGTCATGCTTTATTCCTCTTTGAAAGAAGATCAGCTCGCCGCCCTCAAAAAAGGTTTTACCGAGGCACATCCTGAAATTTCCATGGACTATTACGCCGCCGGTACGGGCAAGGTGCTCACCAAAATTGCGACAGAACAGCAATCTGGACAAATCGCTGCTGATCTGATTTGGGTGGGCGATCCGTCGAACTATCTGAGCTTCAAGGATAAAGGGATGCTCGAAGCCTATGAATCCCCTGAAGCCGCCACGATCAGCGATAAGTTCAAAGATAAAGATCATCTCTTCTGCGGCGCCAGATTGGTTGTCATGGGTATTTCCTACAATACAACGAGCGTGACGGGCGACGCGATTCCCAAGAATTGGCAGGATTTGACCAAGGAAGACTTCAAAGGCCAGCTCGTCATGAGCGATCCCGCAGAAGCCGGCACCACACTTTATGCCGTCGCGGGACTCGTCAATAGCCCAGATTACGGTTGGAGCTTCTTCGAAAAGCTCAAAGAAAATGGTATGGAGCTCGAATCTGGCACCTCGTCAACGATCAACAAAGTCGGTGCTGGAGCGTATAAAGCCTGCATCGGCGTGGACTATGTCACGCACACTTTGGAAAATCAGGGTTCGCCCATCTCCTTCGCATACCCTGAAAAAGACCTCATCGCCGTCTCCTCCCCCATCGCGCTGATGAAAGGCTCGCCGAATCCCGAAGCAGGCAAACTTCTTTATGACTTCATTCTTTCTGAAGCGGGTCAAAAGATCCTCTCGGAAAATCAAGCGACCCCCGTCCGTCCCGGGATTGCCCTCAAAGAAGGGGCGCTCGATGCGAACGAAATCGCCAAAAGAGCACTCGATGTCGACGATCAAAAGCTTATCGATAGCAAACAAGAAATCCTCGACAAATTTGATTCTTACTTCAGATAAAGATCCACGAAAAAAGGTCTGACACTTAAGTCTGATCTGCCTCAGACCTAGATCACAATCTAAACATCAAGGGCCATCTGGTTTTGCTCTTAACTAAAGTTTCAAGCTGATCTCAGAGGCCCTTTTTTCGTTCTCAAATGAGCCTTCAAACTAAAGCGCTAGGCCAAAATTTCTAGGGCAGCTCTAGCTCTCAATTCCATTTTGCGCGCCACGTGCTACAACGAAGCAGGGCTCAACAGACTCAGCGCACTCGATGCACTCGATGCGCTTAAGACACCAAACAAGCTTTAACACCATAAGGAGACGGATATGGCAAAAATAACCATTCGTAATCTATCTTTTGCTTTTCCCTCACATCAGATTTTTAAGCACTTTTCCCTGGATATTGAAGACGGTAGCATCCTCGGACTCATCGGACCTTCAGGCTGTGGCAAAACGACTCTGGCTCGAGCCATCGCCGGCTTATTGACCCCTGATGAAGGTGAAATTTACATTGGCGAACAGTGCGTCTTTTCAAAAGAGAAAAAGATAAATGTCGCGCCCGAACGCCGAAACATCGGTATGGTTTTCCAAGATTATGCCGTTTGGCCTCATAAATCCGTATATAAAAACATTGAATATCCACTGCTCAGAAAAAAGCTCCCCAAGGCTGAGCGTCCGCAGCTCGTCGAAAAAGCCCTCACGCAAGTTCGCATGAAAGAATACAAAGAGCACATGCCGGTTCAGCTTTCAGGTGGACAACAACAGCGCGTCGCCATCGCAAGAGCACTGGTCTCTTCGAGTTCTTTCATGATCATGGATGAACCGATCACCAATTTGGACGCCAAACTCAGAGAAGAAATGGTCGATGAGATCAGAAATATTCAAAGAGAAAGCGGCACCACGATCATTTACATCACCCACGATCAGGAAACGGCACTTAAATTGTGCGATCAAATCGCGGTCATGGATAAAGAAGCCAACATCATTCAAATGGGCAAAGATGAAGACATTGTCCTTCATCCCAAGACACGCTTCGTTTTCGAATTTATCGGCGTATCTAATTTTGTCCCTGTCAGCCTACAAGGAAACACCCTATTCATCCATTCAAAGGATCTCCGTCAACGTATCGAACTCGCATTGAGTCAGGACAAAATCGCCAATTATGCCGAGTTCTTTTCTAAAGAGAAAGCTGCCGACCCCTCCACACCTTCAGCGGCAAGCTACGACCTCGCCTTTCGCCCGCTCGATTTGAAGTTTTCAGATCAGTCGAAACTCAAAGCCAAGGTGGAATCGAGGACCTTCCTCGGCAGTCACTATGTCTATTTCTTAAACCTCTTAGGGCATCAGGTTCGCGTTCAACAGAGCACGCTGGACTCGATTGACGGAAAAATTCCCGAAGAAGGTGATGAGGTTGGCGTCGAAATCACGGCCGCCAATATTTATCCTACAAAGAAAGGCGCTGATATCCATGAGTAATCGTGATCGCCAAGAAAGAAAATCATCCAAATTAAGTGGATTAGCCTACCGCCTCGGTCTGAAGCGCAGCGACCTAGATAAGATCAACGGCAAGCGCTTCAATCTTGATTTTTGCCTCACCATTTTGAGTTTCATTTTCCTCATCATCGTTGTGGTCATTCCCATGCTGATGATCATATACAACGTCTTTTTCTCAAATGGACATTTTGATTTAGGCATGCTTCAGCGCGTTCTTCTCGATAAAGAAAATATCGGAGCGATGTTTAATACCATCGTCATCGCGCTTTCTGTGACAGTGCTCGGCACCATCGTCGGTCTGTTTTTTGCTTGGCTCCTCGGAAGATCTGATATCCCGCTCAAAGGGCTTATGAGGTCCCTATTCAACATCCCCTATATGTTCCCGCCATTTTTTGGTGCGATGGCCTGGGATCTCCTTTTGTCTTCACGCGGCGGATATTTCAATAACTGGTACATGCAAATCACCGGCGCAAATACAGCCTTTTTCAATATCAACTCCATTCAGGGCATCATCTTCGTTGAGTTGTCCTACTACTTCCCTTTCGTCTTTATGCAAGTCGTGAGCGCGCTTGAGAGAATGGATCCAACGCTCGAAGAATCTGCGAGAATTGCCGGCGCCAAACAGTCTTACGTCATTCGAAAGATCACGCTCCCCTTGGTCAAACCGGCAATTGCTTCTGGCGCGCTATTGATTTTGACCTCATCTTTGTCTCACTTTGGCGTGCCGAGCATCCTCGGTTTCTCCCAAAAAATTTATACGCTTCCGACCCGTATCTACGATCTCATTAATCGATCCTCGGGCGACTTCCAAGGAATAAGAGAAGGTGCAACCCTTTCGATCCTACTCGTGATCGTCGTGATGCTTGCTCTTTTGCTCCAAAGGCTCGTTTTAAGATCGGGCAATTACGACATCATCAAAGGCAAGTCCATGCGCCCCATGCTCATCCACTTGCACGCGGCCAAATGGCCTTTGCTGCTCGTCTCTTTGCTTTTCTTGGGTCTCGTCGTCGTCGTTCCTCTGGTGATGATCTTCCTCGTCGGTCTGCTCAAAGCTTATGGCCTGCCCTTGCTCCCCCAAAACTTCACGCTCAAGAATTACGCAGATATCCTGACGCACAATAAGATGGTCACCGACTCGATTAGTAATTCACTTTTCCTCTCCATTGCAGCGGGTGTCATCTGTATGCTCTTTGGCGTGATGATCGCCTACGTGATTACCAAAATTAAACCGCGCGGCAAAGGTGTTTTGGAGGTCGTATCGCTGCTTCCCTACTCAATTCCCGGCATCGTCCTGGCCATCGGCGTTATTTTGGCCTGGTCCGGTAAACTCGGAATCAACTTGTATAACAGCATCTGGATTATCCTCGTGGCCTACCTTGCAAGATACCTCGCCTTCTCCATGAAGTCCGCCTCCGCCTCTTTGCAGCAAGTCCACTATTCACTTGAAGATGCCGCAAGAAACTGCGGTGCAACCCATTTTCAGGCGCTACGAGATGTCACGATTCCACTCATTCGCCCGGCAATGATCAGTGGTTTCTTCTTAATCTTCCTCCCAGCCATGCGCGAACTAACCACGTCTGTTTTGCTCTACGGCCCTTACTCTAGAACCTTGGGCGTTGCCATTTACTCATTAAAGAGCGACGGCTACATCGTCCAAGCCTCCGCACTCGCCTCCGTGGCCATTGTCATCATCTTTATCTGTAATGCGATTGTCAGATGGATCACCGGCGACAAAAAAATCAAGTAAGGAGAAGCGCTATGAATCAGTCCACTGAAATTCTTTTGAAGAATGTCTCAAAGTACTTTACAACCAAAAAACTAGGTACCGTCGCTGCCGTCGAAAACCTGAACTTAGAGATCAAAACCGGGGAATGCTTTTCTTTTTTAGGGCCATCCGGCTGTGGTAAAACGACGAGTTTGCGCATGATCGCGGGCTTTGAAGATCTCAGCGAAGGAGAGATCTATCTGTCAGACAAATTGGTCTCTAGCAGCCAAAAGCACAAATATATTCCACCTGAAAACAGAGGCTTGGGAATGGTGTTTCAAGCTTTTGCCGTCTGGCCTCATATGAATGTCTTTGACAATGTCGCCTTCCCGCTCAAGGTTCAAAAGCGGCCGAGTGCGGAGATTAAAGAGCGCGTCGCCAAAGCCCTGCGTCATACCTCTCTCGATGGTTTGGAAAAAGTCTACCCTTCCGATCTTTCTGGTGGGGAGCAGCAAAGAATCGCCCTCGCAAGAGCCATTGTCACGAATCCGCGCGTTTTGCTCCTCGATGAACCCCTCTCGAACCTAGATCCTCACCTTCGCGAAAGCATGCGTTTTGAGATCAAGAAGCTGCAAAAAGAATTTGGCTTTACCATCATCTTCGTCACGCACGATCAATCTGAAGCCATGGCGATATCCGATCGAATGATGGTCATGGACATGGGGCATCAGGTGCAAATCGGAAGTCCGGAGGAGCTTTATAACCGCCCCGTCAATCGCTTTGTGCACTCTTTCCTAGGGGAATCGAGCTTTACAAAAGTTGATGTGAGAAATGCTGCGGTCTATATTGATGGACATAGCGAAAAACTCCCCATCACCGTTCCGCAAAACATGACCGGCGAAAAGCTCATCGGCACAAGACCCAACACCATCGAACTGATCGAAGGCAAGCAGGATCTCAAAGAGGATCACCTACATGTTACAGTCAGCAAACGCATTTTCTTACCTGACTTCAGCGAGTACATTGTCAAGATCGGGCATCAAGAAATCAAAGTACAAAGCTCCCAGCACTGCCAGATAAAAGAGGGCGATCTATGTACCCTACGTCTGCCCGGCTTGATGTGGTACGACCTCGATGAAGACGCGGAGAAAGAAAGGAACAGACGTCAGCTTGTTTGAAAACAGTCCCTGAATATTCCTCTTCATCTCGGAAGCTCAAGGGATGAAGCTATCGCTCAAATAAAGATGCCTGAGATCCAAAAGTTCTGGTCTCAGGCATCTTTGTGTTTTGAAAGCGCCGCCATTCGTCCTAATATCCTCCCAATAAAAAAACCGCCCGTAGGCGGTTTGGTTGTTTGTTTTGCTTGTTTTCAAAAGAATATGTCTTTATCTTCCGTAAACTACAGCTCTTTGATCTTCTATCTTGTCGGCTAGATCTCTAAATAAGACTACGTCGCAACATCTTATACGCTATATAGTATTTATCTAATCGCTCTAAATCTTTAGCGGAAGTACTCTGCAACCTACCCAAATTCATATTGTCTAGCAGGTCTTTGCTCTTGACCTCGGTCGCTATGGGATTGTTTTTTATCTTATCGATATAATCAAAATATTCTACGTCTACGGGCTTTGTTATAACCTTTAAGGCTTCTAGCTGACAAGGCTTGAGAAAACTAAAATCTTCGGCTTTATACCTAAGGCAGTCCTCTAGTACATCATGCAACAAAGCAACCACCTTAGCGTCCATGCCTTTAGAATAAAAGCTTACTCGTAACGGATGCCAAAAATAGGGTTTGCCAGCTTTATCTTTTTGCCCTTTGTGAGCATTTAGCATTATCACTAATGCTCTTATCCAACGCAGCATAGTACTCCTCTCTTGTTCCTTTTGGGACTTTGATTTCTAGCATAACAGGATTATATCTAGACAAAAACCTTTCGGCGACTTTGTCAGATATTCATGTTTTCGAGCACTGATCAGACCTTGTTTCTTTAAGAGTACCCAGAAATCTTTTATTCGGGACTGAATTTCAGCAGAGGACAAATCCGCGTCTTTGGCTTTATTCATCTGGCTCTTCACCAAAACCAAATTTTCGTGGCTGCCTATACCCGTCTCTGCTGAGATTCCATTCACGCCTCGAGCACTTGCCTTTTTCAAGTGCAGCTGCCCTTTTTCCAAGCCCTGAACAAAGTTAACAGAATGAAAAGATGCGCTCCCCTGTTTCACCTGTGATACCTCTAAGAATTTTTCTTCGTCAAGATAGGTGC
>JAEWGS010000045.1 GCA_023388205.1 Bacillota bacterium | reverse complement strand
AAGCTGGAGTCTGCTGCAGCCGTAGAGAAAAAA
The DNA here is from genome assembly GCA_023388205.1 of Bacillota bacterium. Lineage (GTDB taxonomy): Bacteria > Bacillota > Clostridia > Saccharofermentanales > Fastidiosipilaceae > JAEWGS01. The sequence continues at coordinate 10,860 of JAEWGS010000045.1, read as the reverse complement.
AGCGCATCTCATCAAGGCGCTTCCAATGAAGTCAAATCTTCCGATGAAACCAAAGTTTCCGATGAAGCCAAAGTTTCTGATGAAGATAAAAAGGAAGATAAAAAGTCCTCGGAGAAGACGGGCAAAGCGAAACGCGTTTCTAAATCCAAGGAATTCAATTTGGATCAGGAGACGGAAGAACGTCTGCGCGCTCAGATGGGCACTGCGACCGTGCATAAGATTAAATCCGGCTCCCAGGTTCGCGAAGAAAAACTGCGCCAGCAGCGGGCAGATTTAGAAGCTTCGCGCCGCAAAATTCAAGAGCAAAGAGACGCTCTGAAACGTCGTCGCGAAGAAGAACAGCGCGAGAGTGAACAGGCGCGCATCGCCCTTGAAGAAGAAATCAAGCGCAAACGTGAGGCCGTGGAGCAAAAGCGCGAAGAGGAGCGCCGCGCCCAGGAAGAACGTCTCAAAGCCCATATTCAGGGACCGAAAAAAATTGGCAACATCAAAGATTTGCAGCGCTCGAAAAACGATACCGAGACGAGCGCAGCGGCACAGTCTGCGCAACAGGATGAAAGTCATCAAGGCAAGCGTCGCGCCCCGTCTAAGGCTGCGATTGAGGCGACGAAGGCTTTGGAGAATCGCCATCGCGAGCGCGTCGACCATGGAAAAAATGAAGAACAGCACTCGGAAAGCTCCGCTCATACAGAGGAGAAGCGTCCAGCTGTCGCTTCTACAAATGAATTAAACAAAGGCCGTCTTGAAGTTGCGCCCAGAAGCACAGAAGGACCGACGATTGAGACGCCGAGCTTCCGCCCCAAAAAACTCGGCAAGGTGGATCTTGCGAACTTACAGGGCCGTCCCAAGACGCAGTCTGGCGGTGCTCGTGCGGGCAAGGACCAGGGGCGTGCAGCTGGCGCTGGTGCAAGTCGACGGACGCAGCGTCCTGCTTACGGACAAGGTGGCTTTGATAAGGACGAAGAGCAGCCCAAGAACTTTGGACAGGGACAGCGTAAGCGCAAGAGCGAAAATACGGATGCCTTCATGCCTCAAGGCAAGGAGCAAAACCGTAGCTTTGCAACGCGCTCTCAATACGATAAGAATCGCCGCAACAATGAGCGTGAGAAGAGCCAAAATTCGGGCAAGGGTCGCATGCAGCGTGAGGCGCGTCCGAATAAGAATGCTTTGATGTCGCAAAACTTTGACGACGATATGATGAACCGTCGCGGACGCCGCAAGATTAAAGGCGTCAATAACAAGGCGGTCCATGAAGCTGCCCAGGTGAAGCACGTGATGCTTCCCGCCCAGCTGACGGTCAAGGAATTTGCTGAGGCCATCAAAAAAACTTCCGCCGAAGTCATTATGAAGTTGATGGGCTTAGGCATGATGGCGACGGTGAACCAAGATATCGATTACGATACAGCTGCGCTGCTCGCCGGTGAATTTGACATTGAAGCGGAGCCCTTAATCGAAGTGACCGCCGAAGAACAAATCTTCGACGACTCAGAGGATATTGAGGAGCAACTCCAGCCGAGAGCGCCCGTTGTGGTGGTGATGGGTCACGTTGACCACGGTAAGACCTCGTTGCTCGATTACATCCGCAAAACGCGTGTGACTGCGGGTGAGGCCGGTGGTATTACGCAGGCGATCGGTGCCTATCGGGTCACATTGAATGACAGAGACATCACCTTCTTGGATACGCCGGGTCACGAGGCTTTTACAGCGATGCGTGCGCGTGGTGCTCAGGCGACCGATATTGCGATCCTCGTTGTCGCAGCTGACGACGGCGTGATGCCGCAGACCGTTGAAGCGATCAACCATGCCAGACAGGCCGGAACAGAGATTATCGTCGCAATCAATAAGATTGATAAAGAAGGGGCGAACATCGATCGCGTCTATCAAGAATTGGCGAAATATGAGCTCATGCCTGAAGCTTGGGGCGGTTCGACCATCATGGTGCCGATTTCAGCAAAAACGGGTGAAGGCATCGATTCGCTTCTAGAGATGGTCTTGCTCACCGCAGATATGATGGAACTCAAGGCGGATCCGACGCGTCAAGCCAAAGGCTTCATTTTGGAAGCGAAACTCGACCCACAGCGCGGTGCTTTGGCCTCGCTTTTGGTTCAGCGTGGTACGCTGCGCAAGGGCGACACCATTTTGACGGGCTCGATCGTTGGCAATATCCGCGTGATGATGAACGAAAATGGAGAGGAAGTCGAAGAGGCCGGTCCCTCTGTTCCCGTCGAGATTTTGGGTTTGCCCTCTGTGCCGGTGGCAGGCGAAGTCTTCTGGCAGGTCGATGATGAGCGTAAGGCGCGCCAAGTCGCGGATCAAAGAAGAGAGCAAGAGCGCGCGAACACCCTGGGTAAGGGCAATCGCATGTCCCTCGATGTACTTTACGAGAAGATGGCTCAAGGGACTCAGGATCTGAATATTTTGGTCAAAGCCGATGTCGTCGGTTCGGTCGAAGCCATGAAGCAAAGTTTGGAGAAACTGAGCAACGACGAGGTCAAGATCAATATCATCCATGGCGCCGCGGGCGGTATTTCTGAAAGCGATATTCGTCTGGCGGAAGTGTCTAACGCGATTGTGATCGGCTTTAATGTCAGAACGACGGGCAATGCGGGACAGCTCGCCAAAGAAAGCGGCGTGGATGTGCGTCTTTACCGTGTCATCTATAATGCGATTGAAGATATTGAAGCGGCTATGAAGGGCATGCTGGCTCCTGAGTTTGTCGAAGAGGTGCTGGGTCATGTGGAGATCCGCGAGATCTTCCGTGTTTCTTCGGTCGGTACAATCGGTGGAGCTTACGTCACAGATGGTCATATTTTGCGCCACTCCGATGTGCGTTTGCTCCGTGATGGTGTGGTCATCACCGAGGGTAAGCTGGCTTCGCTCAGACGCTTCAAAGATGACGTCAAAGAGGTCCGTGAGGGCTTTGAGTGCGGCTTGTCTTTGGAGAACTATAACGACATCAAAGTTGGCGATGTGATCGAGGCTTATCATATGGTTGAAGTGCCACGCGACTGAGACAAACGTCAAGGATGATGACGTCAAAGGTTATGACGTCAAAGATGATGAAAGATGAAAGGAGGCTTTTGTCGCAGATTTCGACAGGAGCCTTCTGTCTATTAAGGGGAGTATATGAAAGGGAATCATCGAATTGAACGCTTGAGCGCGGAGATTAAGCGCTTGCTGGCGGTAGTTGTGCAAACAGAAATAGAAAGTCAAGACGTGCCCCCGATGACGGCAGTGACGGATGTGGAGCTCAGCCGTGATTTATCTTTTGCGACGGTGTATTTTTCTATTCCGGGGTCGAAGTGGCAGCAAGAGAAGGCGCTTTTGGCTTTGGACCGTGCGAAGGGCTTTTTGCGCTCGAGAATCGCTCAATCCGTGCGGATGATGAAAGTCCCTGAACTCATTATCAAAGAAGATAGCTCCTACGCTTATGCGATGAACATTGAGGCGAAGCTGGCGCAGATCAAGGCGGACGATGCCAAGCGTGAGGCGGCGAAGGCCAAACGCGACAGCGCGGGGCAAGAAGATTCAGTGATCGAGGCCGTTGATGAAACAAAATCAAGAGATGAAGCCTGATCGTTCCCTTTTGAGTCAAGATGCATCTTGTCGAAAAATCGCCGAAACTTTGCTTTGCTTGGCGCAAAGAGGCGATCGCTTTGGTCTCTTTGGACATGACCGCGCGGACGGGGATAGTTACGCTTGCACTCTGTCGTTGGCCTTGGTTTTGGCGCGCCTCGGAGCAGAGGTCAAGGCTTATTTTTCTGAGCCGATACACCCGCCTTTTTTGGACCTGCCAGGTCTTGAGTTTGCCGTCGTTTATACAGGAACCGAGGCGGATCCTGACGATTTTGATATCAGCATCTTGCTCGACTGCGCCGCTTTTTCGAGGCTTCAGCTTCGCCGTGACCTAGCGAAACGAGCGCTTATAGACCGCGTCAACACCCTGATTGTGGATCACCACGAGATCGGGCAGATTGACGGGGACCTTTTTTGGATTGACTCGAGTTCTCCCTCTTGTGCCGAAATGATGCTGAGTTTATATCTTGAGATGGAAGCCTTGAGTCAGAAAAAATTGATTGATGAGCAAGTCGCGAATTTGCTCTATGTCGGTATTCTCACCGATACGAATCGTTTTAGTTATCCTGCGACAAAAGCGGATACCTTGCGCAAAGCGGCTTTTTTACTCGAAAAAGGCGCGGACAAAGAGTGGAACGAGCGGATTTTTGATCGTGTGACCGAAGAACACTTAAAAGCGCTTCAGGTTTTACTCCCCAAGATTGAGCGCTGCTATCAAGGGCGTCTGGCTCTTTTGTGCTTATCAGAAGCAGAGGCGCAGGCTTTTTCAGATGAAGAAATTGCTTTTTATCCTTCTTTTATCCGATCCATCGAGGGGGTCTGTCTTTCGGTTGTCCTGCGTCAAAGCGCCCAGGGCGTCCGCGGAAACGTTAGGGCAAAGCTCGGCTATTCTGCGCGGCAGCTGGCACAGGCCTTCGACGGAGGGGGGCATGAGTTGGCATCGGGCTTTAGGAGCCAATTAGCGCTTAAAGAAGTCTATGAATTGGTCAAATTAAGTGCCGCGGTTCAGTTTGAGGAATTGTGATGAAGACAGGAAGCGCCCCGCCTTTGGGTGGCATTATCAATTTATATAAACCGGCTGGTCAGAGTTCTTTTTCTCTCGTCGCGATGGCAAGGCGCGCTCTCGGGGTACAAAAAATAGGCTTTGAAGGAACTTTGGACCCTTTTGCAGAGGGGATTTTGCCGCTCTATATTGGTCGGGCGACCGCCGCTTTAACCTATGCGGAGCGCAGCTTGCAATCGAGAAAGACTTACTTAGCGCTTTTGGGCTTTGGCGCGTCGACAGACAGTCAGGACGCGACGGGACAAGTGCTCCAAGCGAAGCCGTTGTCAAAAGCAGATCAGGCGCTTCTAAAAGAAGGCGAAATGGCGCGGATCAGGGCGGCCCTCGATCTACTTAAATGCAAGAAAACACAGCAAATTCCTGCTTTTTCAGCGGCTAAAATTCAGGGAGAGCGCTTCGTGGATCTCGTGCGCCGCGGCGAGTCAGCCCCCCAACGAGAAAAACAAATCGAAGTATATCAAGCCGCGTGCTTATCCTGCGCAGAACTAGATGCTGACGTGTCGCCAGATCATGTGGCCTGGCCCTTTGCACCTTGCCCGAGTGTTGAGCAGCGTCGGATCCAAAGGCTTCTAGCGAAAGATGAATATGTTTTCCGTCACGAGGCGAATCGGGAAATGAACGAGCGTATTACGACAGCGCTGGCCCCTTTGGTTTGGTTGCGTTTTGAAGTGTCTCGCGGCACTTATGTCAGAACCTTATGCCAAGATTTGGCGAAGATGCTTGGTTTTGAAGGGACGACCTTGCGATTGATTCGTGAACGTCAAGGGTGCTTTGATTTGAAAAGTGCCATTCTTCCAAGTCAGTTCAAAGTATGGGCCAAGGAAAAGGCCCAAAGGCTCCTCGAAGAGGGGCGTTATGACGAGGTGCTCTTGCCCCCGGATTGCGTGCTTAAAACTTGGCCTGTGCTAGAATTGAGCCCAAAATTAGCACTTAAATTGCTCCAGGGGAAACGCGTTCATCTTGCTGAACTTTCGCAGGCCTGGCCCGAGCAGGAACATTCGAGTGAAGATTTTGCTCTTGTGTACACTTCGGGATTTTTCGTGGGCTTGGCGCGGCGCGAGGCGGAGCAGATTAGATCAGAAAGGATGTTTCTCGGCCTTGAAGATTTTACATCTCGACTCTGAGGGGCAGACGCTCTACGGTGAATCGCTGCAAGCGGCTCGGCGCGTGATTGCGCTGGGCTTTTTTGACGGCGTGCATCGAGGTCACATGGATTTGATCCAGCTGGCTTTGGTGCGTGCAGCTGAACTTCGGGCGGAGCACCCAGGCGTGCCTTCGACTTTGGCCTGCGTTTACACCTTTGATCGCAAGCAGGGGCTTTCAAATGAGACGCAAACTTTACTCCAAAGTGAAGATGAACGCGCCCAAGTCTTGATGAAATTGGGACTCGACGAACTTTTGATTCAGCAATTTGATACGCGCCTGATGCATCTGTGCGCACAAGATTTTTTACAACAGTTCCTTAATTCTGATCTCGGAATTCAGCATATTATCGTCGGAGAAAATTTCCGTTTTGGCCATCAGCGCGAGGCGGGCGTTGAGCAGTTGAAAGCCTTTTGTGCTTCGCACCAGATCGGCCTGGATATTTTGCCGCTCTTTCATATGGGTGGAGAACCTGTTTCGAGTAGTCGCATTCGACAATTGATTCAAGAAGGTCAGCTCGAGAGGGCCAGTGAGCTTTTGGGTTATGCGTATTCATTCAAAGGGACCGTGATTCATGGCAAAGCGCTCGCGCGACGCCTGGGTATTCCGACTGCGAACATGCTTCCATCCAAGGAGAAGGTGCTGCCGCCCAATGGTGTTTATTTGAGTCGAAGTCGCATTGGCTCACGTGTTTATGCCTCGATAACCCATCTGGGTTATCGCCCGACGGTCGATGATCCTGCCAAAAGTGCTCAGCCGATTTTGGAAACCTTTGTGTACGACTTTGATCAGAATGTGTACGGAGATGAAATCGAGATCTCTTTGCTCTCTTTCCGTCGTCCGGAAGAAAAGTTCCCTTCACTTTTGTCGATGACCGAGCAGATGCGGCGCGACTTAGAAGAATGTCAAAAGCTTCATGAACGGCGCGATACCTTGGACGAAACCTATCATCAAAAGGGCTTTAACTGTTATCGACTACACACGGACCGCTTTAGGCGTGAAAATTTGGATCTTTTGTTCTACTTGCCTTTGAGTGAGGTGAAACGTTCAGCGATGTCGATTCTGGCGGCGTGTATGAGTTCTGCCAATGCCTTGGCGCCCAACCCAACGGACTGGGCGAAGCGCTTGGAGGACCGTTATGGTGCTTCGGTGTCGGTGTCGACGGATCTCATGGGCGATGTGATGGTTTTGCGCTATTCCATTTCGGCATTGAGTCAAGTGCATCAGGATCGGCCTTTCTATGAATGTATCCGAGAGCTCAAAGAAACCTTGCTTTGTTTGCCGAGAGATGCCTCGGGACAGATCGAAGCTTCGCTTTTTGAGCGTGAAAAGCAGCAACTGATTTTATCTTTGAGACAAAAACAAGCTGAACCTCAATGGCTCGCGGTTCAAGGGGCTGTGGAACTGGCCCTGGCGCACGAAAGCTGTGCGCTGGATCCTGAAGGCAGTTATGAAGAAGCTCTGGAAGTGACGCGAGAAGATTTGGATCGCTTGATTGAGACCATTCAAAAGCGGGCGAGGCGTCGCTTAGTGATCTCAGGCCCCATCCGGGAAGACGAGACTCAGCTGCTTCGCGATTTTGTGGAATGTACGACGGGTCCAGAAAAGCCTTTTGACTTGAAGCCAGCGAATCATCCGAAGTTGATGTCGGCGAAATTGGGCTTAGAAGCGCGCGTGTCCTATCCGACCGATTTGTCTCACCTAGTCATTTTATGGACCCATTTACCTGCTTATTGCCTCAAAAATCAGTGGCAAAGCTATTTTTTAGCAGAGTATTTGGGTGGCGATGGCTCGGCGCTTTTATTCACGCGTTTGAGAGAGGAACGAGGGCTGACCTACGCTTTGGACGCTTTTGTAGAGCCTTATCTCAACTTGCTTGGATTTCGCGTTTCTTTGCAGGAAGAACATATTGAAGAAGCTAAAGCCTTGCTGAGATCTGCTATTTTGGAGGTGGCGAGAGGAGACGTGGATGAAGCGCTTTTTGAAGCGACCAAATCTCGAATGAAACTCCCGCTTGAAACCCTGACCGATGAGTTGGATGAATGTGTGGGACACGCCTTAGAAGAGTTGTTTACAGGGCGCAGGATGAGTCGTCAGGAGTATGTGGAGGCGCTCGAGAGATTTTCCGTCGCTGATCTCAAAAAAGTCGCCGAAAATTTGAAAGAAAGTGTCTGCTACGTGCTTGAAGGAAAAGCGCGCGCTCTCGAAGAAGAAAGTGAGGGCAGCCATGAAACAGTTTGAAATTGAAGGCATCAAGCAGCATTTGCGGCGTGACCCTTTATCGGGCTTAAATTTAGAAATTAGCCAGTGGGCAGGCGGGCCGTCCATTGCTCTGTGTCGTAGACCGGGTTTTCGTCGCGCTTTTTTTTCCGTCGCCATACCTCACGGAGCTTTGGATGCATTAAATGATGGAAATGAAGCCATTCCCGCCGGCGGGGCCCATTTTTTAGAACACTTATGTCTATCTAAGCCTTACGGGCAAAATGAGGTCGGGCCAGTTGCTCAGCTCGAGCGCTTAGGCGTCGACTTTAATGCTTATACGGACTACGATCGTACCGTGTATTACTTGAGCTGTGTGGAACACTTTGAAGAAGCGATTCACTGTTTGCTCGAGGCGATCTCTGAGCCCCAACTTGATGTGGCGACTATTGAACGCGAAAGACAGGTGATTGCTCGCGAACTGGATATGGTTTTGGAAGGAACGGATGCGCGTTGCTATCAAGAATTGATGGGCAAGCTTTTTGAGCACCATGGTCTCAAAGAAGATGTGGCGGGTTCCAAAGCCTCGATTCAGGCGCTGAGCGCGCAGGATTTGAAGCATTTGCATCGGCGTTTGTACCGCTTTGAAGATATGAAGCTTTTGATCGTTGGGGATGTTGATCAAGATGCGCTGCTGCATCATGTGTTTGATATCGAACAGCGGCTCAAAGAAAAGGGGGATACGGGGGAAAAAGCATCCTCGTGCCACCATCGACATCTTTTCCCGACGCCGCTAGCGACTTCAGCTTTGGATCTGGGTCAGATTAAAAAAGAGCTAAGCGCTTGGCGAGAACAGGGGAATTTACCGTCTTTTGTTCAGCGAAGTCGCATCGAAGATTTGGATCCTTATTTCATATTGGGACTAAGCGATGTGCAGTTTGAAGAAAAAGCTGAGCCGGAGTACGGATATGAGCGTTTGCGCTGGCTTTTGGCGGCGGATTTGCTGCTCGGGATGAGAATTGGGTCGGCTTCCCAAATCCATCAAGAACTAATTGGCGGCGGCCTCATTCACGACAGCTTTTATTTTCAGACATACGCCTTTCCGGATACTCGCTTCATCCTGCTAGGCGGCCCGTCGATTGCTCCGGCGACTGTGACTGAGGCTTTGATTGACGCGATGACGAGTGAAGCGCATGATCGCGAGGAAGATTTTGAGCGCCGCAAGCGTCTTTGGATTGGCCACTATTTGAATGACTGCGATGGGATTGAAAGTTTGGGTCAGCTTTTGACGGATCTTCGTCTTGAGACGAGCGACCGTTTTATGGCTCAAAGTGCGCTTGAAACTTTGTCGCTTGAAGAAGCTAAAGCGCAGCTTCGCCCCTTGTTCGAACGCGCGAGAGCGCAGCTGATTCTAGGTGAGCCCAGCGGATTTTTATCTAAAATGAGGCGCGAAAAAGGAGAATTGAAATGAACGTTTATCTGGCTCAACTGTTTCACGTGTCCTTCCCAGGATTAGGCATACACGATTTGCCTATATCGCGTGTCGCTCTGAGTATAGGTGGCTTTGAAATCTACTGGTATGGACTGATCATCGCGCTGGGATTTTGGCTGTCTGCTCAGCTCGCGTCCAAAAAAGCGCCTCGATATGGGATTCCTGAGAACGATATTTGGAACGTGGTGATTTTAGCCCTCCCCCTTTCGCTGATTGGCGCAAGACTTTATTATGTCGCCTTCGATTGGTCGGAGTTTGCATCAAATCCGCTGAGTATTTTTGATTTAAGAAGTGGCGGTCTAGCTTTTTATGGCGGCGTCTTGGGTGGCGTGCTTGCGTTGCTCATCATGAGCCTTTGGAAAAAGCGTCCGTTTATTTTGTATCTGGATTTTCTTGCACCCTATTTGGCTTTGGGTCAGGCGATAGGGCGTTGGGGCAATTTTATGAACCAAGAGGCTTTTGGAACCAATACGCGTTTGCCGTGGGGGATGATCAGCGAGGGAACACGTTCTTATTTAGAGAGCTTTGGGCCTCCAGGAACGGATCCGAACTTGCCCGTACATCCGACTTTTTTCTATGAATTTCTCGGAAATTTACTGATTTTTTTCTTACTCAGAAAGGCGATGGAAGAGACGAAAAAAGGGCGCGGTTTCTTAGGCCTCTCGACAGGACTTTACCTTTTGCTTTACGGCTTATTACGCTTTGGCGTTGAGGGCCTTCGCACGGATGCGCTCATGCTTGGGACCACAGGACTTCGTGTCTCTCAGCTTTTATCTTGCTTCACGATTTTAGGCGCTTTGATCTTGCTGCTTTGGGCAAAGAAAAAAGGCGGGCTGGTTTCGGCAGAGTGCATGAATGGGCTTGAAGAAGAGCCAGTCGTTCGGATTTTGACTTCAGAAAGTGACGTGCAAGATCAGCCTCAAAACGAAGCGTCCGTTGAGGCCAGCAGCGCAAAGAAGCGCGCCGTCACGAGTGAAGCGACAGAGGATCAGCGCGATGAGTAAAATCGTTTCTTTTCACCATGTGCCCGTTCTTGCGGATCAAGTTTTGGAGGGTCTTTCGCCCAAAGAAGACGGCGCCTATATTGATTTGACTTTGGGTGGGGCGGGTCATGCCTGCCTGATCTATGAAAAATTAGGGCCGAAGGGTTTCTTTGTTGGGCTTGATAAGGATGAAGCGGCTTTAGAAGCGGCGACAGAAAGACTATCGGCCTGCGCCCAAATGCGCAAAGATCAAGCGGCGCCTTGGTGCCTTTTGCGCGGCGATTTCAGAAATTTTTCAGAGATTTTGGAAGCGGCTTCTTTGAAACGAAAAGATTTGCCGACGCACTTTGATGGTTTGCTTGCCGACATCGGGGTCAGTTCACATCAGCTCGACACAGCAGAAC
>JAEWGS010000033.1 GCA_023388205.1 Bacillota bacterium | reverse complement strand
ATCCCAAGTACTATGGAGGTACTGAAACATGAAGAAGTTGTTCTCTGCTTTGCTTGCGACCGCCCTGCTCGCGGCGCTGGTTGTTCCTGGGCTGACCCACGCTGAGGACAAGAGCGCTGAGACCTCTCAGCCGGCCGCAGAGGAAGAAGATGCGCCAGGTTTTGATGAAATCGAAATCAAGACCTATGACGTGAAAGATCCCGAGGGCAATGACACGATGCATGTCGGCTTGATCTATTTCCAGCCCGTTGACATGGAACCCGCCGGCAACTCTTTGGCGAAAGCGGATTCGGATGCGCATATGGAAGCCGACATTTCCGCACTTAAGGGTAACAAGCTCGGCTACAGCGATGGTGTGTTCATTCCTTACTTGCAAGTCAAGCTCTACATCACGAGCAAGAAGACCGGCGAAACGCAGGAAGTTGCTTTCATGCCGATGAACGCCAGCGATGGTCCGCACTACGGCGCAAACGTGAAGTTCAAAGATGGCGTCGGCAACTATGAATTGCAGCTCGAAATCGGTGCTCCGGGCAATGAGTACTTGCTCCATGTGGACAAGGAAACCGGTGTGACGGGCCGCTTCTGGACGGAACCGCTCAAGCTGGAAAAGACCGACTTTGAGTGGACGGGTCACGAGTGGTAATCACCCGATTGGAGATTTTAGGGTGAGGAAGCTCAGGCTTGTTCACGTTTTGAAGCGGACGGGGGGGAGCCTCGTCCGCATTTGTTCTTTTATTGGAAAGGGGTTTGACCCTTGATCAAGTATTATTTGGCCGTCATTGAAAACGGTCTTTCCTTTGCTTTGATATTGAGCGCGGTATGGGCTTGTTATCGTCCGCATCACAGCGTACAAAAGATGCGCTTCTTGCGTCATGTTCTTTTGGGCTCGTTTTTGATTGCCTGTGTGAATGCGTATGTGCGCCAAGTACCTCATTTGGTTCATCGCGCGACGTTGACGTATTACACGGCGCTGCCTTTCATACTTTTTGCTTTGCTTTTGCTCATCGCTTTTTGGATCTTCCCAGTCCCTGAGGGAAGTGCCAAAAAGGGGGGACGCAAACTCAAGGAGAGATTTCATCTGAAATCGAAAGCGTTGCCGGCATCTGAGGACCTTTTAACCATTGAGACCGCTTTGCCGCAGGCAAAGACCGAACGGCGCTATGAACGCTGGATGCCCTGGCTTTTGTTGGCTTACACCTTTTTCTCAATTCAGTACGCTTTGCCGAAGCTTTTGCTTTTGACCACGCAGGTCGTCTCATATGGGGAGACCTTGTCTCTGACAGAACTGACGCTGCGTTTTGGGGGCTATATCTTAGGGTGGATTGTCATCGCGGCCTCGGTCTATGTGATTTACGTGGCAAGTATGCTCTTAGAGGGCAAGTTGCTTCGCATCTTTGTTACAGTCGTGATGCTGATTGACGGGGTTCAGGTGCTCAATCAAATCCTTTTGCGCTTATATCAGCTGAAAGTGATCCCCAAAAATCGCATTCTTTTTTCGCTTTTAGCGCGCTTGTCGAATTCCGGCATTTTATTTATCTACCTCGTCATGTTGACTTTGATCGGTGTGGCCTTGCTTTTGCTGATTTTTAACCAAAAGCTTCGCGGTCACTATGAAAATCCCGCGCAACACCGTAAATTGCGCGCGGCTCAGCGTCGTGCCAGACGTTTTTCGGCTGCGGTTTTGGCGAGTTTTATCCTCGTTTTTATCACGCTGGCTGTGGTGAAAACGATCTACGAGCGCGAAGTGCCTTTGTCACCGCCTGAAGACTACGAGATGAGTGATGGCGTGGCGCATATCCCGATTGAACTGTTAAAAGATGGGCATTTGCACCGTTTTGCTTACAAATCCGAACAAGGTTACGAGGTGCGCTTTATCGCGCTCATGAAAAGTCCCGGCAACTATACGGTCTGTTTTGACGCCTGCGAAATTTGCGGCGCTTCAGGTTATTTTGATCGCGGGGATGAAGTGATCTGCAAGCTTTGCGACGTTGTGATGAACCGAGCCACCATCGGATTTAAGGGCGGCTGCAATCCGATCCCACTGCCTTTCAAGGTTGAGGGGGAGTACCTCGATGTCAATGCGACGGACCTCGAAGTAGAGGCGCAGCGATTCCGCTAAAGAGGGCGCGTCTCAACCCCAAGCACGAAGGGGAGAAGACGAGAAGCCGATCGACAAAAGTCAGAAGCTAAAAGCCGAAAGATGAAAGGCTGAGGAAGAGAAGGAGATCGAGAATGTTTTGGCGCATGGTCAAAGGAACCTTGCTCAGGCAGCGAGATAAAATGTTCATGATTGCGTTTACGGTCGCTTTGGGCGTCTCTTTGGCGACGGCGATGATCAACGTCATGATGGGCGTTGGAGATAAGGTCAATGCAGAACTTAAAACTTACGGAGCGAACATTACTGTGCGTCCGCAAGAGGCCTCCTTGCTTGACGATGTGTACGGTATTTCAAGCGATGAAGATGAAGAGGCGAGCCGTTACCTCAAAGAGGAGGAATTGCCTTTAGTTAAATCCATTTTCTGGGGCTTTAACATCAAAGATTACGCCCCTTATCTTAATGTGAGAGGAACGCTTCAAGCGAAAAACGGTGCGAAGACGGAGCCGCAAGATTTTAAGATCGTCGGCAGCTGGTTTGAAAAGCATATGAATTTAAGCTCGGGCGAAGAGGTGAATACGGGACTCAACCAACTCAAAGCCTGGTGGCAAGTCGAAGGAAACTTGCCGACTGAAAGTGAGACAAATTCAGGTGCCATGGGTCATCTTTTGGCGGAGAAGTTAGGCGTCAAACTGGGCGATGAGCTTGAGATTCAAGGGAAGGCGAGCCAGGGCAAGATTAAGATTACAGCTATTTTTGACTCGGGGGACGAGGAAGATTACGTGCTTTATACGCCCTTGGATTGGGCGCAAAGCATCTCAGGGCATGAGGGCGATGTCGGCCGCATTGAAGTGTCAGCCTTGACGACGCCGGATAATGATTTGGCGCGAAAAGCGGCACAGAATCCCAAGTCTTTGACGATTAAAGAATGGGAGGCCTGGTATTGCACCGCTTACGTTTCCTCGATTTCTTATCAGCTTCAGGAAGTTTTGACCGATTCAGTGGCGAAGCCAGTGCGTCAAGTGGCCGAATCTGAAGGCGTTATTTTGCAAAAGACGCAGACGCTGATGCTTTTGATCACACTTTTGAGCTTATTGGGTTCCGCCCTGGGTATTTCTAATTTGGTGACTGCTGGCGTGATGGAGCGCTCGGCGGAGATTGGTTTGCTCAAAGCTGTCGGGGCACAAAATGCGTCGGTGGTCGGCGTCATCTTGACGGAAATTGTGCTGACAGGCTTGATCGGAGGCGCTTTGGGTTATGGCGTGGGCTTAGGTTTCACGCAGATCATCGGGTATGGTGTCTTTGGCTCTCAAATCGCATTTTCACCGCTCGTCATTCCAATCATCATTTTCATGGTGATTTTGGTGACGATTTTGGGTTCTTTGCCTGCGATTCGCTATTTGTTGTCGCTCGATCCTGCAACAGTGCTTCACGGGCGTTAAGAGGAGGCTTTCATGCAAGATCAAGACAATCAACGTCACATTCAAGATCATCACCAGCCAGATCAAAGTCATCGCCAGGCACCCAAAAAGCGGAGCTTTCACCCCAAGCGCGTGAAAATGTATCTGCGCATGTTGACCGCTTCTCTTTTGCGCCGAAAATCGCGCATGCTTGTGGCGCTTTTGGCGGTGGCGGTCGGATCGACGATCCTTTCTGGACTGTTAACGATTTACTACGACATTCCGCGGCAGCTGGAACAGGAGTTCCGTTCTTATGGCGCCAACCTGATTTTGTTGCCCGAAGAAGGGAGCGAGGGCATTTCTCAAGATACGCTTGATGCGGTTAGGGCCCTTTTGCCCAAGGAGAAGACTTTGGGGGTCGCACCATATGCCTATCGAAATGTTCAGGTGAATGAACAGCCTTATCGTGTGGCCATCACGGATTTAGAAGAAGCTCATCGCAATAGCCCGTACTGGTTGATCAAAGGGGATTTCCCCAAACAAGCGGGCGACATTCTGCTGGGTTCAGATATCGCAAAGGCCACAGGTCTGGCGCCTGGGAGCAGTTTTAACGTCAGTATTTCTCAAGATGACGGAACCAAGAAACTCCACGGTGAAGAAGTGAAAAAAGCGGATGGCCAAATCGATGTGTCTTTGAATCGCATTGAACGCACGTATCGTGTTGCGGGGGTCTTGGTGACCGGCGGTGCTGAAGATCGCTTTATCTTTATGAGCCACGATGATTACGTGCGCTTGGATGCGAAGTTTAATTCTTTGTACGATGTGCTCGAATGTTCGGTGATTGGTGATGAAGCCCAAATTGACGAGGCCGCGCATCAGATCGATCAAGCGAAGCTGGGCCTTTTGGCCCGTCCAGCCAAGCGTTTGACGGCCTCTCAGGATGTGGTGCTTGAGAAACTTAAAAATCTCATTTGGCTGGTCACCTTTATCGTTCTAGTACTGACGATGATTTCCGTCTCGACGACGATGATGGCGGTGATCACGGAGCGCCGCAAGGAAATTGCACTCAAAAAAGCGCTCGGCGCAGAAAGCCAGGGCGTGGTGCTTGAGTTTTTAGGCGAGGGTCTTTTGCTGGGCTTTTTAGGTGGTGTGCTGGGGTCAGTTTTTGGCTACCTCTTCGCAAGAAGCGTCGGTGAAGAAGTCTTTGCGCGAGCGATTGCCTTTCCGTGGCTTTTGCCCCCGATGACCATTGTCATTGCGATGCTGATCACCGTCCTTGCCTGTCTTTATCCCGTTCGTCAAACGTTGGATGTAAAGCCGGCTTTGGTGCTCAAGGGTGAGTAGCGCAGAAGGTTTGGAGTTTATTGAGTCAAATTGAGAGCAGATGAATCTTGATCAATAGAGGAGAAAATATGGAAGACACGCGTAAAGTGGTACTCGAACTTAAAAATGTCTCGAAGATTTATGGAGATTTACATGCCTTGGACCGCGTCAACTTAAAGGTGCACGAAGGAGAATGGCTCGCGATCATGGGGCCTTCGGGTTCTGGAAAAACGACCATGATGAATATTATTGCGTCGATGGATACGCCAAGCGAAGGGGAAGTTTTTCTTGAGGGAAGAGATATTTCCAAAGAAGATACCAAAGCGCTCACTGAAATTCGTCGGGAAAAGATCGGTCTTGTCTTTCAACAGTTTCACCTTATCAATTATTTGAGTGCAGTCGAAAATGTGATGGTTGCGCAGCACTACCATTCCCTTTGTGACGAAGAAGAGGCGCTTTTGGCGCTCGAAGAAGTTGGCTTGAGAGATCGTGCGACCCATTTGCCGGCGCAGCTTTCAGGGGGGGAGCAGCAGCGCGTGTGCATTGCGCGCGCCTTTATCAATCATCCGAGCATTTTGTTAGCTGATGAGCCGACGGGAAATCTCGACGAGAAAAATGAATACATCGTGCTCGATATTTTGAAACGTTTGCATGCTGCAGGTTCGACGATCATCGTGGTGACTCACGATCCGGAAGTCGGTGAAGAAGCGGAGCGCTTGGTGGTCCTAGACCACGGAAAAATTGTCAGCGATACGCTGCAAAAGGGCAAAGAAAAGAGCCCCGAAAAATCATTTTAAGTCAGTTAAATTGTCGACATTTTAAGGAGGACGCATATGCGTAAAATGAAGACTTGGACAGCCGGCTTGGCGCTGGCTCTGTGTGCCGTATTTACCGTCTCGTGTCAGTCGGGGCAGAATGCGGAGAAAAGTAAAGAAGGCCTTTATAAAGATGGTTCATATCATGGGCGCTCCGTGGGCTTTGACGAGTTCGGTGGATATGGCGAGATTGATATTGAAGTCAAGGATCATCGCATCGTCAAAGTGACGTATCAAGCCTACAATGCAGATGGTTCCCTCAAAGATAAAACCTATGGAACAGAACAAAACGAAGGCCTTTACCGCATTGCACAAAACAGTGTGGATTTGATCCCTGAGATCGAAAAGGCGCTGATTGACGTTCAAGATCCTGTCGATGTGGATGCAGTGACCGGTGCGACTCAGCACGCGAATTTGCTCAAAGATGCGGCGGCGGTCGCTCTCAAAGCGGCACGCCTGGACGGTCAGGCGGTTGAATCTGGCCCGATGGTCACGAGTCCTGAGCTCGATGAAGATGAAGCCGCGAATGCAGGGAAGTGAGGCACACATGGAAAAGCAGCCTTCTTCGAATCTATTATTGCGCCTGCGCGGCCAGCGCCTGATTTCTGCAGGCCTTTTCGCAGGGGCCTTCTTGCTCAGTCTGATCATGATGCTCTTGCTCTTGTTTTGGGCGCCCGTTTGTGGACAAGGTCCGGGAACTTTGCTGGGTTTAGGTACCAAAGAACATATGCATGCGAAGATGAGTCAAACTTGTCCGCACTGCAATGATTCAGCGCAGGGGGAAGGGTCTGAATTAACTTGCTGTTGTCAATCTACGGATGAGACTTGCAGCTGTAAAAATCATATGGCCAAAACATCAACGCAAGAACAGGGCCATCAGCGGCATGCACACAAGCGGCATTCGGGGCATGGCTGCTGTTGTTGCGATTCGGGTCATGCCAAAGAAACGAGTGAGCCGGCTAGAGCAGAGACAGCGGCATCGAGCGATGCGGCGCTTTTGCAGGCCACCGAAGCGACAAAGCAGACCACCGAAGCGACGGCAAGTGGAGCTGGTACCGAAGCGACGGCTGAGTCTTCAGCCGAAACCCCGGCCCAATCTATGGGGGATGCCGCTTCTCATATAGCACATATGGCGACACAAGAAACCTGTACTTCTTGCGCGCACGGGCACGGACACGGACACGGGCCGATGCCTTGTTATTACAGCGCGAAGATGCTCTTTTTCTTAGCCTTGACCAGTGCTCTGGTGGCACTTTTGGGCTGGGCTTTGAGCCTGCTCAAATGGCAGCAGGTGAAGCGCTTAGAGCTGCTTTCGAGCCGCGACTTTACGAAGCTACAAGGTGGCCTCTCTGTTCAAGGCCATTTCGCCGCGCTGATTTTAGTCTTGAATATTTTGGTCGCAGTGACGCCTTGGTGGATTTTGGGCATGTGCATGAGCCCGCATATGATGTGTCGCAAAGTGACTTTTCCGTTGAGTACAGTGCTTTCAGTTTTGTTGATCTTACTCGCTGTGGCGCTTTACGCTTTGGCTAGGTCGGGACAAAAGTCGCTGCTGCGCGAAGCGTTCAGGTATCAAGAAGAAGCGACACACGAGGTGCAAGCATGACCTCTCCAAGAAAACTTCTCCGCTTTCAAAAGCACCCAGCCTTTCATTTAGCCTTGAAACAAATTACGGCACGTGCGTCGCGCAACGTGGCTTTAATGATTCTTTCGGGACTTTTCGCCTTTGTCCTTTTTCTTTCGATTTATTTAGGCATGAGCATGGGCCAGGGCTTATCAAAGCTGGGAGATCGCCTAGGTGCGGACATTATTGTGGTGCCGGCGGGCTACGACAGCCAAATTCAGGGCGCCATTTTAAGAGGGGAACCGATCGATGCTTATTTCCCCGAAGCGGAATTGAACGTGCTCGACGAACTCGAAGAGGTGGAAGCAGTCTCACCGCAGCTTTTTGTTCAGACCTTGTCAGCGAGTTGTTGTGATTATCCTTTGCAGCTGATCGGCTATGATGCCAAGCGTGACTTTTCAATCTCGGCTTGGGTCAATTCGCGTTTGCCCCGAGAGCTCAAAGAGGGAGAAGTCGTGGTCGGTGCGAACATCATTGGTCAAAAAGGTGAGGAGCTGCGCTTTTTTTCAAAAGCCTTTCATATTGCGGCGCGCATGGATAAGACGGGGATGGGCTTTGACAATTCTGTTTTTATGACGATGGAGACGGCGCGAAAGCTGATGGCTGAACCTGTTTTTCGAGGCGCACATCCAGGCTTGGGAAAAGAAGAGATGGTTTCGGTTGCCTTGCTGCGCATTCGTCCAGAATACAAATCCAAAGATGTTGCGGCTAAGATTACTTCACTTTACAAAGGGAAGAGTATTTACGCTTTAACGACGGGCAATTTTTTGCGTTCGACGAGAGATCGCTTTGATATGATGCGGATTTTCATCGGCTTGATTTTGATCCTGACTTTATTGTTGGTCTCCTTGGGCGCGATTTTGATCTTCCGAACGATTTTGCGCGAACGGCGCGCTGAAATTTACGCGCTGAGACTGCTCGGTGCTAAGCCCGTGTTTTTGGGCAGGACTCTGTTTTTGGAAGGCCTTTTGGTCTGTGGTCTCGGTGCGCTGATCGGTGCGACTTTGTCTTTGGTGACGAGCTTGCTGCTCGCGCAGCTTTTGGAGTCCCTGCTGCAGTTGCCTTGGTTGAACCCGTCGGCTTACATGATCGCGCTGATCTATCTACTCTGTCTGATCCTAGGGGCTTTCTTGGCACCTTTGTCGATGCTTTTCAAGGTCAAAAGTGACGCGAAACAGAATCCCGAAGAACTATTGCGTGCATAAGGAGGTCTCGTGGAACAGATACTGTTAAAGGCCCAAGATTTGAAAAAAGAATACCAGTCGGGCGACTTTTCATTTTTGGCGCTCAACCAGGTGGAGATCAGCCTGAAAGAAGGCGAACAAGTCTTTGTCGTCGGGGCTTCAGGTTCGGGTAAAAGCACGCTGCTTAAAGCCTTACTTGGCTTGATTGAATTAGATGCCGGCCAAGTTTTTTTTGCAAATGATTTGCTCGAGCAAAGCGCTGAAAATAAGATCCCGCAGCGTAGAGAAGCATCGTCGCCTGAAATTTCTTGTACGGAAGCCTACATGCAGCTGGGCCAAATTGGCGGATTGGCCTATTTGCCTCAAAGCATGCAGCTGCTTCGAGGGATGACGCTCAGAGATAATCTCTTGCTGCCGCTTTGTTTTCCCAAAAGTCGCCCGCTTACTGAATCAGAGAATCAAGACTTGCTCGAGCGCATGCAGACTTTGGTGAAGTATTGCGGCTTGAGTCAGCGCTTAGATTCGCTCGTGGAAGAGCTTTCTGGCGGAGAGGCAAGGCGTGCGCTTTTAGTGAGGGCGCTGATGACTAAGCCTAAACTTTTGATTGCAGATGAACCGACGTCAGATTTGGATCCCCAAAATCGCCGACTGATTTTGGACTTACTCGAAAAAGTCCACCGAGAAGAGAAAATGGCGCAACTGATTGTGACGCACGATCTAGAGGAGCTCGCTTCTGATGCGAAGCTCCTGGTCATGAAAGAGGGCGAATTACAAGAGTCCGTTTAATGTGCCGCCAAGCTTGAATCTCGTGTTATGCTCTGAGTCCCCCAATATATCACTGGTTTGTGAGGTTTTTATGAGTAACAAAGTATTTGATCCCTCAAAAGCTTTTGCGCAGCTGCGCCCCTATTTTCAACCTCAGGTACAAATGAAAAATGAAAACATTCTGCCCTTGTTCGCCGTGATGTTGGCCCTCGAGGTGGTTTTGTCTCGTTTTTTGGCGATTCAAATGCCTATGCATAAGTTTTCGCTCAGCTTTATTCCGATCGTCTTTATGGCAGTGCGTTTTGGTCCGATGTCCGGTGGCATTTTTGCGGTCGCCTGCGATCTGATTGGGGCAAGCCTTTTCCCATCTGGGCCCTTCCATTTAGGCTTCACCTGCTGTGCTTTTTTGCGGGGCTTCATCTTCGGCTTGTTTTTACATCGTCCGGATAAAAGTGCAAAAAAAATGGTGTTGGCAGTCATCCTCGCGGTTTTGAGCGAACAGATCCTTTGTAGCTTATTGTTGACCTCGCTGTGGCTGGTTTTCCTTTTTAATAAAGCGACGAGCTTCAGTGATATGTGGGTTCCTTATGGGGCGATGATGTTGTCTCGCGTACCTCAGGTGCTGATCAATTCGACGATACAGATCGTGGTGATCTCAGCCTGTCTTGGCTTGGGGCAGACACTCTTTAAGAAAAAGGGCGCTTGATTGAGGATGCCCTTAAGTTCAGGCTCGTTAAAAGCTGTTTTTACCAATAAAAAAATCCGGCTTAGGCTGGATTTTTTTGAGAAAACTTGCTCCTATAAGCTACCAAGATACCCTAGCCAAAATCTCCTGATTCATCTACGAATATACTTAGACGCTTTTTCATCGTTTTTCCTCAAAAAAAATGGTGGGAATAGCTCCCACCTTGCTGGGGACCCGGGTCGCATGTTGACCAGCCCCATTAATTAGTGCTCACATTGTACACCATTGTCAAGCAATTGCTAGTGTCTAGCATAAAATAGCGCGATGCGGATTTGAACTGCCTCCCATTT
>JAEWGS010000001.1 GCA_023388205.1 Bacillota bacterium | reverse complement strand
TCTCAATGATGCCGAAACCTTACAAGCGGCTCACGAGTACTTCATCATTATTGCCTCAGGTTTGGCGATTTCAGTCACGCCGCAAATTCTCTCCTCCCTGATGACTTCAACCGGAGATAGCCGCACCCCTTTTGCGATCACCGCTTTGGGTTTGATTGCCAACATGATCTTAGATCCCCTCTTCATTTTTGTCTTCCACATGGGGGTCAAAGGCGCCGCTCTCGCAACCTTGCTCAGCCAAGCCCTACAGCTCATCACTTATTATTGGCGCTGTCACAAACACGAGCTTTTTCATCAGCAACGCTTTCTGATTCCCAAATTTAATAAAGACGCCGTTGAAATTCTCAAACTCGGCCTGCCGACCGCCGTGCAGCAGATCTTCTTTTCAGGGATCAGCATTGTCATTGCCAGACTCGTTGCCAACTTTGGAGATATGGCCGTCGCCGCACAGCGCATCGGGATCAATGTTGAATCCATCAGTTATGCGGGCGCAGAAGGCTTTACCCTCGCGCTCAGTTCCATGATGGCTCAAAATTACGGGGCGAGAAACTACTATCGCGTCAAAAGAGTCTATCGCACGGGTTTTTTACTCATCTGCGGCCTATCTGCCATCACCTCTTTGCTGCTCTTTTTCTTCAATCGGCAGTTTGCGCAGCTCTTTTTGAGCAATCCAGAGGCCATCGATTTTTGCGCAGATTATTTGAGGATCCAAAGTTACACTCAGGTCACCATGAACTTTGAGATCATGGTTGCGGGCGCTTTTGCGGCACTCGGCAATACGATTATTCCTTCCGCCACAATCATCAGCATCATGATTATGCGCGTCCCGATCGCCATTTTCTTATCTCAAACGTCCATGAAAACTTCAGGTATCTGGTGGGCCATCTCAGGAACTTGCGCCCTCATGGGCCTTTGCCTCGCCTTTTTCTTCGAAATCTATAAGCGTCACGCGCTCGACGAAAATCCCTATGGCAGCGTGCGCCGTCGCTTAATCACGCGGATGCGTCGCCAAAAGTTAGAAGAACAAGCACTTCAAGCCGCACAACAAGAGACGCCCCCTTCTCGCTGAATACGCAAGGCCGCCGCTCTCACGCTTGCTCACGAAAGGGCGCAGTTAGACAATGTTAAGCAGATACAAAAAGAGGCTCCGAAGAGCCTCTTTTTGTATCTGCTTCGACGGGCGGATTAGGCGTTCGCCAAAGCCTGACCAAAGGCTTCGCACTTCGCTGTACCCTCTTCGTCTGGAGCTTCGAACTGAATCAAGCTCTCGGTCACCAGCACTGCACCCTTCGCCGTTGCACGTTCATTCCAGGTCGTCATCCACGCGCCGTCGGCCCAGCTGTAAGAACCGAAGAGCGCCACTTTGCGGCCGTTCAGGCTATCTTCGATCCCCGCATAGAAGGGTTCAAATTCGCCCTCTTCCAACTCCTCGTCACCCATCGCTGGGCAGCCGAGCGCCAGAACGTCATAACCGTCGATCGAAGGCTCACCGTCGCTGATGTTGAAGAGATCCACTTCCGCACCCGCGGCTTTGGCCGAATTGGCAATCAATTCTGCCATCTGCTCGGTGTTCCCCGTGCCAGTCCAATAAATCACTGCTACCTTTGCCATTTTTTATCCTCCTACAAAAAAGGCATTCATCTATCCGAGTTGAAGAAGAGCCTCCTCAACTGAATATGCGTCATTCAAGTTCCGCTCGCTATAAAGCTTCAAAAGTCCGTGCATGGGGTTGACCTCATCCGCAATCTTAGCTTGCACCAAATGCTCTGCCTCGCGATACTTGGCAAAACGGCGCTTCGCTTCTTCCGGATCACTATAAACTTTCCAACAACCAATACACTTCGCTCGCTTCCCTTCAAAGCGGATAAAGCCCAACACGTCCCTGAGCGGATAGTCGAGAAAAATCCCAACTTCATGCGGACAATACAAGTGGTCAAAACGCGCGCTTAAATGGTCCAAAAGCATTTCTAAATGCACGGAGCTCGCCTGTCGCTGGCACAAGGCACAGCGCTTTTCGCAGCCTTGAACCTGCGCTCTTGCACAAGCCTCCAAAGCGTCTTCCTGATAACCGCAGCTGAGTAAAAAGCGGCGCACCGCAGGTAACTTCAGACCGCGGAGCAATAGATCAGGCTGATACACGTAGAGCAAGGCACAGCGTGCATTTTGATTCATGAGACGAATATGACAATAAGGACTCAAAGCCCGCTTCACTTCTCCCAGCGCCCCTTCAAAATCAGAAAAGCGCCCATGTTTAATTGAAAAGAGAGACGCAGATTTTTGTTGCAAGAGCGTAGCTGCCGCCTTTTGCATCAACAATCGTGCGAGTCTCATCGCCTCATCACTCATCTTGATCTCCACCAGTTAATCACTGCTAACTTTACGAAAAAAGCCCCATTTTGGCAACGGACAAGCGAAAAATTTTCTCAACATTGCGTTACCTTGCGTTCTCTTTTTTTCCAAAGAAACGCTAAGCCCCATTTATGCTCCTCTCTAAACTCTGTTTAAGCCCCGTCTTTGGCTCTTTTGGATCTCAAACACCTTGATGCGGTATAGACTTGCCTCCTGCTTCAAAAGAAATTTTCTCCTCTTTCCCTCAGCATTTTCAATCTCAGCTGGGCTGATACAATAAATACAAAATTGAGCAAAGGCCCCATCCACCTCCATTTTTCGAACTTTGCCTCAAGCTTTGCCCAAAACTTTGCCTCAAGCTTTGCTTCAAGCTTTTGCCCCATTGAAATTTCTTTTTGAGAGAAAGGCGCTCCATGCTCTCTTTGATTTACTTCCTTATGGCTCTGCTTGCCACGACGATCGGTGCTCTGACGGGCATGGGAGGCGGCGTGATCATGAAGCCCGTGATGGATCTGCTGGGCGACTTTGATGTGCGTACCATTGGGG
>JAEWGS010000115.1 GCA_023388205.1 Bacillota bacterium | reverse complement strand
AGCAATCAGCTGTGCAATGAGAATGAGTCCTTGGCGGGATCTGTTGCCATGCGTCCAAGCGAGGCTCTTTTGAAAGGGTCCCTTAGCTTGCCACATCAGAACGGACGAGAGCAGCATGAGGACGCCTTGTAAAAGAGGGGCCTGCAATAAAGTCAAGCCACTTGCCGCGGGCTGCCATTTATGCCAAACATAAAGGCCCAAAGCACAGATAAGGCTTTGAAGCAAAAGCTCAAGCGCATAGCACTTGAGCTTTTGACTCGAGAGAGAAGCTCCCGGGAAAACTTGATTTTTAATAGAAGAACTCACTGATCTTGATCCTTCCGCTCTGAAGCAAAGCCGTTGTAGTAGACATCCGCCAAAGCATCGATGTCGAGGTCATCTGACTTCGCCTGGAATTGCTGTCTCGCACCTGCACGGAAAGGATCCTGCTGCGCGGCGGCCGACGGGTCGGCTGCAACTGGAGGCGGCGGTGCAAAGTCCATATAGCGCGGTTCAAGATTATGGAGATCTGGATTCACCGTTCGATTCCCCGGCTGCGGATTGAAATTCGGTGTGCGCACACCATTTTGTTCTTGATTCGCACGTGCGGCATCAAGATAAGGGTTCTCGATCTCCTCAAGATCTTCAGCACTGCGACGGCTGCGGCTGCGCAAGCCAACCAAAAGAATCGCAATAAAGAGCACGAGAAGCGCCACGATCACATAAGTCAGATAGTCAAAAATACGGATCCCGCGTGAAACCACTTCAGATCGACCACTGACACTAGGCAAACTGTTCACCGCCCCGACTGCACTGACGCGAGCTTGTGAAGAGGCCAGCGCTTCTGTATTGGTCGAAGAAGATTGCTGAGTTGTGTGACTCGTTGCAATCGCAGGAACTTGCACGGCTTGTGTGGTCGTTTGAGGGGTAGCTTGAGGGGCAGCTGCTGTGGCTGGGCTAGCTGGCGCTGCCGGCGCATTGGGCGCCGCTGTATTTGCGGGCTGACGCAAATTTTCTTCATTCGAATTGTTCGAATGATTTGAATTGGCGCTCGTCGCTTCTGGCGAACTGGCGTCATGACTTCCCGCTTCAAGCAAGGCCGCAACTAGAGCATTTTTAAGTCCATTAAAGTCCAATTCATCATCGTGATTTCCCGCAATGCCATCCGGGATCTTATCTTCAAGCTTCAAGAGGGTCTCAGCCGTATTTCCACGCAAAGTGGCTCTGAGTTTGAGGGCGGAAGCCGGATTCAAAGCTAAGTTCTCCCCGCGAGTGTCGATCTGATAAAAAGCGGGCGCGGCAACTTTGAGGCCTGTTGCACGGACCAAAGGCGCCACTTGCATCGCTGGGCGCTCGGATTCAGAGAGATTTTCGGCACCTGTATTCGATCCATCTGCACCTACTTGTCCCCCTAGAATCTGGGCCCCAAGAACATAAAAGCGCTTCGATACACCTGAATCATAAGAGGCATAAAGCTCGTCATATTCTTTGAGCTCTTTCGCCTCACCAAAGGTCTTCTCAAAGTCCAAAGCCTGAGCCGGTTCTTCATTGGTCACATCACGACCGTTATTCGAGAAGAAAAAGACTTCGAGTTTCGCCCCGTTAATTTTCGCCTGTGTTAGACGGTAGTCCAAAGGCATCAAGTATTCTGCAGGCAAAGCAAAAAGCAAGTAAGAATCTGTCCCTTGCTGATACACCAAAGGTTCAAGCCAAGGGGCGATACGGTGCGTCTCAGGATCGAAAGAATAGAGCTCGTATTGATTCATTCCGTTGTCCAAGCAAAGCAAGAAATCCGGAAAGATGCCAAAAAGAGACGGTTCACGCAACACATAAAAAGTCCCGACCTCTGTCTTTTTCATCTCGTATCCAAACACATGAGTCGGCCAAAGATGATCTTCAGGTAAGGTATAAAAGGACTTCTCGCCATTCGGCAAAATGAACTCTATATCGCCGAGGGATTCTTCATTGAGATCAGCGATATCATAGTCCTCATCTGAAGAATCGTCGCCATATCCCGTATCCGGTTGTGGTTCAGCGCTGACATGACCGCCCGTCGTATCGGAAGGATTTTCCGTCGTCGGAAGCGTCTCTAGCGTTTCCACAGGAGCATTCGTTGGCTCCGTATTCCCAGAAGCTGAACCTGAATTCCCGGGCTTGGTCGGTTGACTACCAGGCTTCTCAGGGTTCTCAGGCTTGGTTGGGTTCTTGTCGGAATTATTGTTATCCTCGTTAGGATCCACTCCGTCATTTGTCTCCTTAGGTTTCTCGCCTCCATCCCCGTGATCCTTGTCAATCCCGCCAATATTACTTGGATCGACCTTATCCGCAGAGACAGCTGCCCAAGGAGCCAATAAGCCCAGCACGAAAGCCAGGCTCAAAGCCAAAACTTGCTCTTTTTTTCTGCTTGTAAACATGCGCATCTCAATCTCCCTATATCATCTGAAAGCGAGTTTCAATCTATGTGGATTTCCTCATACGATGCAACTCTAGATATAACTACATTAGAATAGCTCATTTTATCTTTTCTTTCGGCTCTGTGAAACATTTTTTACAGAAGCTTTTCGACTTGGAACCATTCTTGTCCCTTTAACTGAGTCTCTTTTCTTTTTTGAAGGATTCCATAGGGCAATAAGCCCGACGCATGCGGCTAAAACGACAAGACTGATCCAAAAAAGACGACTTTGAAAAAAGCTAGGTCGCTCAGGTACCGTGATCTGTCTCGTCTCTTCTTCGTACGCAGCTTGCCCGATATATCCGGGCGGATAGTTCGCCGTAGCCAATCCCTCTGGCTTCGCCCCCTCCCGGTAAGCGAGCCCCGAGACGAGTAGCGGGGTCACGCCAAGCTCGCTACCCTCAACTTCTGCCTGGACTTCCTCTAAAACCACATCCGTGTAACCGTAAGCTTTTCCTTTGAAATAAAAATCCGCCAAACGGCTCCGATTGCTGTTTAAGTCCACATGGTCAAAGCTCAGCCAAGCGCCATCTTCGGTCGCTTCTAAGCGCGGATTTTCAGGGGCCTCCACGCGAAGTAAATCGAAGAGCTTTCGATCGAAGCGCAACTTAAAACGCAAAGAATCTAAACTTATATCCGTCGGATTAATATTCAACAATAAGATGGCTTCTTCAC
Source organism: Bacillota bacterium (assembly GCA_023388205.1). Classification (GTDB taxonomy): domain Bacteria; phylum Bacillota; class Clostridia; order Saccharofermentanales; family Fastidiosipilaceae; genus JAEWGS01. The sequence goes on along the minus strand of JAEWGS010000115.1, from coordinate 1,444 downwards.
CCTCGTAAATCGTATCTCGATAAGGATCGAGCGACAGTTGTATAGAAACCCACGCGCGAACAGGGGCGAAGAACACTGATACCAGCAGACACATCAACAGGACAACACAAATAGCGTTTCGTTTCTCCATTCGTTGCGTCATTTATGAGGTCCCCCTTTTTTCGTTATCTTGAGCTTCACGTGTAGAGGACTTGATTTCAGGCAAAAACACTGGATGTGGCATCTTTTGCTCCGGCATGTCCTGATAAACAGGAATATCAAAATCGATGACACCTTCAAGCGTCTCCGTCGCCTCATAGGCTCGTTTTTGATCTAGACCTTCGCCACGAGGTGCTGTCACCGCACCCATGTATTGATGCCAGTAGGTCGGCGCCTCCCCTTGTACATCCCATTTTTGAAAATAGATCGTATCTTGTCCGCGATCAACATAAGACTCTTTAATCCAGCGTAAACCGCCTTGAATCGCAAGGGCCTGAGTTGTCCAAGGCAATAAATAATGTGCCCTGGAAGCTTCATCTTTTAAGTCCGGCGACTCACCCATCGCAAAGTAAAGGGCGTTAATTGCCGCCCCATCCGGGCGCTGCAAATTGGGATCTGCGCCAATATTGGCCACGTTGTAGTAGCGCGTCTTGGGTGAGGGGATCGAATAACTCGAATCTTGTCTTAAACGGTAAAGAGCTTCTTGATAGCGCGCAGGCAAGGTTGAACGGTACGCTTTGACCTCGCGCTCATAACGTTCCAAATAAGCAATCTGCTCGTCTCTGCTCAAAAATGAAGGGCTGATTTCTGTCGCGTGAATGGGTAGCCAAGCAGGGTCAATGAGGCCTTCCGCGATCCGCGTCACCTCGCCGCCACCGAGACTCACTTCTTTTCGAATCCGAGAAGCCCAGGCGTAGGCGTTGTAATTTTCTTCTTGTGCGGCTTTGTAAATAGCCTCCGCCATCTGACCGATCGCACCCGAACCCAAAAGTTTTTTGACCCCCTCAAGCGTTTGCGCCTCACTGCGCTTCAAGCGTTCAAATTGAAAAACGCCCTCGTCGTCCAAAAAATTTCTCGGGTCCATATACCAAGCGATCGCCTCTTGAGACACCTGCACAAATGCGCCGCCATCGTAAACCGTATGGCCTTCCGCCATTACGGGGGCCTCTGGTGAAGCTCCCGAATTCTGAATCAAATTAGATCCTTGATGTGCATATTCAGCTTCAACGGCCTCCTCGAGGCTCACATCAAGCTGCCTCGCATGAAAGCGCCAGGATGGATGCTCCTGATGTAATTGAATGAGCGCCTCATGATAGCTCTTAGGAAAGGCTTTCAGCATCCGCTCAAAATCCGGATCGCTCACTTGAATCAGTGCTTCGCGCTCCCTTTCTTCGCTTTGCACCGCTTCGCGCGACACATAAGTGCCATGAATCAAGGCGCGTTCATTGATCTCAAAGTCCTCTTG
>JAEWGS010000094.1 GCA_023388205.1 Bacillota bacterium | reverse complement strand
CCTCAATGTGTTCCGCGCCAAAGTCTTCCAGCAAGCGTTTAATTGCAATGATATCCGAGGCCTGACGAATAAATGAGGCCGCAATAAAATCGAAATCGTGATCGACCGCAAACTTGATATCGCGGATATCTTGCTCCGTCAATGCAGGTAGATGCGTCGAGACATCGGGTAAATTGATACTCTTTTTACTCGCCACAATGCCGGTGTTTTGCACCACACAGTGAACGTCTTTATCCACGATTTTAATCACTTCCAAAGAGACGAGCCCATCGTCAATTAAGACCAAGTCACCGCGCGTAATATCATTGTGAAGCTCTTTGTAGGAACAAGAAAATTCCTGCTCATTGCCGATCACGTCTTCATGGCGAATAATCACGCTCTCGCCTTGCTTCAAAACCACTTCGGGCGGATCAAAAACCCCCGTGCGAATTTCAGGACCCTTGGTATCCAGCAAGACTGCAACAGGCAGTTTGAGTTCATCGGCTACTTTGCGAAGGCGCTCTAGACGGGTCAGATGCTCCTCATGCGAACCGTGCGAAAAATTCAATCGAGCAACGTCCATACCGCCGAGAATCAGGCCACGTAAGACCTCCTCATCGTCACAGGCCGGACCCAGTGTACAAACGATCTTCGTCTTACGCAGCACCGTATTTTTAGGTTCCATCATTCCTCCTTTATCGCCTCATCAACTTTGTCAAAAAGCGACTTCTATATCTCGATACATTCTGTTCTCATCGGCTGCATTTTACTTCAAACTTAAAGCGAACAACGCAAATACGAAGTAAATTTTAAGCCTAAGGAAAGAACACCCTCATGAGTCCAATGCAGAAGGGGCTTCAGACTTTAGCGTAGAAATTGGCGAGACGTCCCTTTTGCGCTGCTTGGATGCGATCGGCAAAAAGTCATAAAGTAAAAGCACCACTTGGTCATAAAAAGTCTGCGTCATCCGCACAAAACCCAGCAAAAGCAGAGGCAAAAAAATCAGCACGCACACAAACAAAATAAAGAGGATCAGGCCGATTAAAAAGACGAAAGCGCCCCCTATGAACAAACCGATCTCCCCAAAACTTTGTGCATATGAATCAATGACTTGTCCCAAGGTCGCATCAAAAAAGAGCAGTCCAGACGTATAAAATTCAGATAGATTCAGTTTGATATTCGGCACGGTCAGAGCGTAAAACCAGCATAAAAAGGAGAGGAGCTTTAATCCTTGCACGCCTAAAATCAAAGCGCGGAAAGGTGAAAGTAACTTGTAGTAGATAAAGTTCAAAAAAGGAGAAAGCAATAGCAGTCCAGCAAACACCGTGCTGTACACATTGCTTCTCTTTAAGAATTCAGGTAAAGATGAACGATTCGATAAATACAGCAAGACCAAAAAGACCAGCCAAAACACAAGCGCATAAAAGCCTCTCATGCCGTGATGCCGCCTCGTTTCATAGTCCGTATCACTCCACAAAGGTCCTAATAAGCAACCTTCTAAATAATCGAACATGCTGCGCTCCTTCTCTCCTTTTGTGTTTACTTTTTCAGCTTGTGTTTACTTTTTCAGCTCGACCTACATCACTTCTGTTCAACACAGCGCTCACAGGCTCAGCTGGCGCCAGTGAAGCCGCTCACACGTCGCAAGATTTACTCATGCTCCTGCGCGTAGCGGTCTTGATGCTCTTCAACCAAGCTCTTATCTACAAAATAGTCAATCGCCATCGCCTTTCGCACACGTGCCAAAGTTTGGCCAGCTTTTGTCCTCGCTGCTTCCGTACCCTCTTTCAAAATCTGGTACACACGATCTAAATCCTGCTCGTAAAGTTTACGCCGCTCACGCATCGGTGCCAGGGTGTCTTGAAGCACTTGTTCAAGGAAACGCTTCACTTTGACATCCCCTAAGCCACCCCGCCGATAGTGCGCCTTAATCGCCTCAAGATTCTCATATTCAGGCCAAAAGCGCTCGACATGAGCCTGCGTACAAAGCGCATCTAGGTAAATAAACACGGGATTGCCTTCGGTCTCGCCAGGGTCGCTCACTTTGAGGTGATTCGGATCCGTGTACATGCTCATCACTTTCTTGCGCACAGTCTCTTCATCATCCGCCAAGTAAATGCAATTGCCGAGGCTCTTGCTCATCTTATTTTTTCCATCAATACCCGGCAGACGTGAACTCGCTGTATTTTCAGGCAGCATCGCCTTGGGCATCCTCAAGGTCTCACCGTAAATCGTATTAAAGCGGTGCACGATCTCTTGACACTGTTCAATCATCGGCAGCTGATCGTCACCCACAGGAACCACGGTCGCATCAAAGGCGGCAATATCCGCCGCCTGACTGATCGGATAAGTTAAGAAGCCCGTCGGTATACTTTGCTCAAAGTTTTTCTGCTTCAACTCGGTCTTGACCGTAGGGTTGCGCTGCAAACGGCTGAGCGTCACCAAGTTCATAAAATAGGTGAACAGCTCAAAGAGTTCTTTGACCTGCGATTGAATCAGAATATGACAGCGCTCGGGATCCAAGCCTACACTCAGATAATCCAAAGCGACTTCTAAGATGTTCTCGCGAATCCGTTCGGGCTCTTCCGCGTAGTCCGTCAAAGCCTGAGCGTCCGCAATCATGATATAAATCTCGTCAAAAGTTCCGCTTTGTTGAAGCTCCACGCGCCGACGCAGTGAGCCTACGTAGTGGCCAATGTGCAATCGTCCCGTCGGGCGATCTCCTGTCAAAATAATCTGTTCCATGCCGTCTCTCACTCTTTATGGTTTAGCTAAAGGCTTCTGAAATTGCTTTGAGGTCTTCCGCTTGAATCTCTTCCCATGGAAAGCTTTGATCTAAGCGTCCAAAATGCCCGTAATTAGCCGTCGCTCTAAAAATTGGCTGACGCAACTTTAAGAATTTAATGATACGAGAAGGGCGCAAATCAAAGTGCTGCTGCAAGAACTTACAAATTTCAGAATTTTCCACACGACCCGTGCCAAAAGTATCGACAAAGACCGATGTCGGCTTCGCCACGCCGATCGCGTAACTCAGCTGGACCTCGCAGCGCTTCGCCAAACCGGAACTGACGACAAGCTTAGCGAGGTAGCGAGCCATATAAGCGGCTGAGCGGTCCACCTTTGAGCTATCTTTGCCCGAAAAAGAGCCGCCGCCGTGTCTGGCATAACCACCGTAGGTATCGCAAATCAGTTTGCGTCCCGTCAGACCACTGTCCCCTGCTGGTCCGCCGATCACAAAACGCCCCGTCGGATTGATATAAAAGCTGGTGCGCTCATCGATCAAATCCGCGGGAATCGCCTTGAAAATCACCTCGCGCTTGATATCCGCTTCAATCGTCTGATGATCCACATGAGGCGCGTGTTGGCAACTCAAAACAACCGCATCGACGCGCTTCGCGACGCCATCTTCATATTCCACGGTCACCTGTCCTTTGCCATCCGGACGCAAATAAGGAATAAGCCCTGTCTTACGGACCTCCGTCAGGCGCTGCATCATCCTCTGGGACAAATGAATCGCCAAGGGCATTTTGGCCACCGTCTCATCGCTGGCATAGCCGAACATGATGCCCTGATCGCCTGCACCTTGCTCATCTTCATGAGAACTATCTCGATCGACGCCCATCGCGATGTCAGGACTTTGTGTGTTGACATGTACGGTGATGGGACAAGTGTCGCAAAAGCCCAATTCTGGGTCGGTGTATCCAATATCCGAGATCACCTGGCGAGCGACTTTCGCGTAGTCGACTTTCGCCTGACTCGTGATCTCTCCCATGATATGCAAACCATTGACATCCGCCGTCACTTCACAGGCCGAACGGGTCTTTGGATCTTGCTTCAACAGTTCATCTAAAATTGCATCTGCAATCTGATCACAGACTTTATCGGGGTGTCCTTCACAGACTGCTTCAGATGTAAAAAGCCATCTTGACATGCCTATCTCCTCTAAGCGCCTTTGGACGCTATTTCTAACTTCATGCTCAAACGCATCAAAACAAACAAATCGGTTTATTTTACTCCATTAAACGCAATAGAGCTGAGATCTCACGCACGCTGAGCAGCTGGACTCTGACGTCCAAACTCGAGCAGCCGAACTTGAGCGGTTCAACTCTGGTGCCCGAACTTGATTAGCTCAACTTTCGCAGCTCAACTTGAGCAGCTAGCGGCCTCACACATGGCGCTGCACCAAAAAGCGGTCCACGGCCTCCACTGAACGCACATCAACGCCCGCCTTGGTCGCCGCAATCCCAAGTTGCTGCTCAACGGTTTTTACACCGCGCAGTCTTGGCAGCAAGACGCCTTTTCTGTTCCCTTTGTGAACCACAATGCCATACTGCTGTGGATCTAATTGGCTTATCGAGTGAACGGCTTCCGGGGTCCCCAAAACATCAACCGTCGCGCGAAGCTGCTTGGCATCTGGAAGACTTTTGAGCTGAAAGCGCCGATCTTCTTTGCAAGCGGCCAATGCGTTGTCAATGATTTCTTGAGCCAAATGCTCACATTGAGGATTCAGTGTGCCTATGCAACCGAGTAAGCGCTCGTGCAAATACACAGACACAAAGCAGGCCGCCCTCTGTTTCAAAAGCTTCTCAGGTACATTTTCGGGCAGCGGCGCTTTTTCTCCGTAGCGAATAAAGTAACGAATCGCGAAAATCGCAAGCTCGACATAAGGATCTTGCGTCAAAGGCAAGCGATAAATCGGCTTAGAAAAAGGCGTCGGTGCCGCTTCTTGCTTCAGTGCGCGATTTTTCTCTGCAGACTGCGCTAAGACCTTGGCGATGCGCTGCGTCACATCGTCCGAATTGAGATTGACCCCAGCCGACTTCTGTAGAGGCACGACGCTTCCTTGTTCTTGTCCCGCATCTTTCCTTTGATTTGCCTCTTGAGCTTTCTCAAGCTTGCGCGCTACGTCGCGCTCTTGAAGCTGACGCTCTTGGATCTCGCGTTCTTGGATCTCGCGCGCTTGGACTTGACTTCGATGGTTGACGGTTTCAATCGTGTCACTGATCGGACTTTTCTTTTCACTCGGGGAGGCCACAGATTCGCTTTTCGGGAAGTCCGCAGATTCGCTTTCGTCGCGCTTCGTCTCAGCTGCAACGCTGTCACTAGAAGGTGAATCTGCTTGAGCATAACTTGTCACATCACTCGTCTCACTCAGGTACATGTCTTCTAATTGGCTTGCCGCAATCCGATCAACTTCATTTTGCTTGCGCGCAGGATGCTCCGTCACCTCTGAGTTTTTCAAGTCACTTGCTTTTGACTCAGGCTTCAAGTTGCCCCAGTCTCGCCGTTCATTAAGCGAGCTCAAATCATTCGCGTTTGGCAGCTCTTTTGAATCATTGATCGCCTGCGAACTTTCATATTTTGAAGCTTGGGGTCCCTCTCCCATCGCATGCATATCGCTTGAAACACGAATATCCTCGTGGGTGCCAGAAGACGGAGTCTTGGAAAAAGGTGCAAATAAATCAGGCTTGACTGTCTGAATCGGCTGAGCTTGAGGCGCTCCAGATCGATTCAACTTCGCACCTTCTAAATCCATCGGATCTGCTTGAGCACTCACCGAATTCGAAGACGCTTGTTTTTTGATATCAAAGCGCGCGGCGATCTGACCAATTCCCGTCTGCGGCGCATAAAGGCGCAACTGGGCTTGGTACTGATTCCCCACAGCGCCGGACAGAATCATCAAAGAACGCACATCCGTTCCACCCGCATTCAGGCAAAAAGAAGGATCCAAGCGAACCAGTTGATCCAATTGTTCCTTTTTAATCAAACGACAAATCTCGGTATCAAAGCGCGCACTCTCGGGACGATCTGTCCCCGCATGACTCAAATAAGGTGACAACTGGGTCAAAGCGATCAGAACGGTCTTTCGACCTAAAAGATTGGCACTTTGAGTGATCACATGTCCCAAAGTCTCATGTTGTTTGAAAGAGTTATAAGACAAACCGAGCAAGAGAAGTTTGAAATCGCGATAACGCTTTTGAATCAATTTAAGTGCAATCACACTCGCCTCATCTAAACGCTTGTCGTAAACATCAATCGCCTGTATGTTCAAGCCCGAGCCACGCGCCATGCTGCGCAGCTGATCCGAAAAGCGCTCATCGTAAATCGCCGTACTTGAAATCTCATGCGCACCTAAACGACCTAAATCACCTGTCGCAGAACCAAAACGAGATACGTAAAAAGCCTCTGGAAACACCGGTGCCAGAGGTGAAATCAACGCAACCGTATCCGGCTTCAGATCCCTGAGCTCCTCCGCCAGCTGCATCCACTCCTGATGGAGGGCCAGATAAAACTGATGATCGACTTTCTCCGGCATCACCAAAGCCGGAGGATAACTCATCGCGTAAGCACGCAGCAAAGACATAAAACCTCCCAATCAAGCGCGATCCTTGCGCCTGACCGTGTCTAAATTCAACTCAAATCGCTTCGAAGCATATCCGTTGCTCTTTTGGGTCTTCAAAACAAAGTCTTGCTCGAAGTTTACTACAGGATCGCTTTACTAAAAGATCGCTGCCGCAGCTTTGTCGCCACAGTTTTGTCCCCGCAGCTTTTGCCGCCGCGACCGACGAAACCCTGAGGCGCCTCAGCTCTCGAGTCTCGGCTCAAACGCCTCACACCACATCTGTCAAACAAGGCGGGATCCGCACGCCATTTGCATCTATTCGATCTCCCGGACGCTGTAAAAGCAACACCTTGGTGTCTTTGGCTTCGGGCGCTTTGGCCAAGGCTCGTGGCGCTTCAATTCCCCCATTGAGGTGCATGGGTAAAAGATAAGTCGGATGGAAATAGGTCAAAAAGCGCGTCGCCCCAGCCGCCGCTCGGTCCGCCAAACGGCCATCCATCGGAACGAAACTCACGTCCAAATGATATTGGCGTGCCTCAAGCCACTGCTTCAAACTTTGAAGCACATCGTCATAAGACTGCCGCATCGCTTCACTTGCTTCGTCTTGCCAGTCCCAATCATTCAGGTCGCCGCTGTGAAAATAGTTGTAACCTTGCGCCCGAAAGAAAAAGCTCGATCCTGCATCCGTCGACGGAAAAACTGCGAAATCCTCAAAGGGCCAGATATCTTCATGTCGCTGACGCAGCGCTTCCAAAGCCTCGATCTGATCGCCTGGCTTCACAAACACCGTCGTTTCCGGCTGGTAGGCAAACTGATTCTCTTCAAAAAACCGACGACAGCCCTCATCCAAAATATAAAGCGACGGACGCTTCGAATGCAGATGCAAAATATCTGGATTCCAATGGTCGTAGTGCTCGTGTGTCACAAGAAAAATCAGAGCCTGCTCACGCTCCAAATAAGGCTTGAGCACCGCCTCCGGATCCGTGTAATAGTCGATAACCACGGTCGCATGATCCAAGGCCAGCACAAAACCGCTGTGGTTCATAAACCAAACGTAAGGTTTCTTAAACTGAATGCTAGGGTCATCTTGTCTACAGAGCAGCTCCATTTTTCCTCCTAAATCTCCAGATGATCTTCAAATTTTAGCACGAGCCACGCATTCTCGCCCCTCATCTTGCCGCTCAAAATCTTCTTTTTGATGGATATTTTGTCATGCTGCACGTGTTAAAATACCGGTCAATCGATCTGATTTTCATATGTTTTCAGACGTTTTTTGTACTTTTCGAATCAAATGAATAAAAGAGGTTTTTTTATGAAAGAAAAAACTTGGGTCAACGAACTCAGCGCTTGGCTTTTGAATCCACAGATTCGTCATGCACTGCGAGAAGAAGCTTTGGATGAGATCAATCACTTACTCAAAGAGGCCGAGCTCAACACCCTTCAATTCACCTTTGAAGAGGCCGTCACTTTGGAGGAAGACCAATTAACCGAGCGTTTAAGCGAAGCCGTCGAGGCTCTGGAACGCTTTGCGCAAAAAACGGACACCCCCGTCGGCCGTCAAATTCTCAAGTGTTTATCGGCAATTGAAGAAGGCAACACTGGGCATCTCGCTTTCGGAACCGCTGGACTTCGCGCACGCATGGGATCTGGCCTAAACCGGATGAATCCCCACACGCTCTCAATCGCCGCCAAGGCGCTCGCCGATCACCTCAAAGAAGTCTTTTCTCCTGAAGCCATCCAAACGCGCCCCATCGTCATCGGTCACGATGCGCGTCACAACGCCCGTGTCTTTTGTAAAACCGTCGCGGCGATCTTGGCCAATGAAGGCTTCACCATTCATATCGCTTCCGACTATCTCCCCACACCGCTTCTGGCCTATAGCATCCGTTCCCTAAACGCCCTCTGCGGTTTGCAAATCACCGCTTCACACAACACTGGCGAGTATAACGGGATGAAGCTTTACGCCGAAGATGGGATCCAAAGCGATGAAAAGATGGCCGCTTCTATTGCAGCCAATATGGAACAGGTCATCTTACACGGCTACGAAGATGCCGATTGTGAACCTTTCGAAAAAGCGGGGCGCGTCACACTGATTCCCCAAGACATTTTGGATCGCTACTATCAAGCAGTGCAAGAAGAACTGAAGCCCATTGGCGGTGAAGCAGATCTCAAAATCGCTTACACACCCGTTCATGGCGTCGGCGCAAAGTACATCTTGCCACTCTTTGAATCCATCGGTTACACCCAGGTTCACGTCGTAGAAGAAGAGCGCGAGCCCGATCCAAACTTCACTGGAATTCCTCGCCCCAACCCTGAGTATGAAGAAACCGTCGCCCCCCTCGGTCAACTCGCTGAAAGCTGCGACTGCGACATCGCCTTGGCCACGGATCCTGACGCCGACCGCTTCGCACTGATGCTGCCCGATGGAACTGGGCACTTTCGCATGATGACTGGGAACGAAACAGCCGCCTTACTCATCGATGCTTACGCCGACTACTTGAATGAACAAGGTCTCATGCCCGAGCGTCCCACCCTCGTCAAATCCATCGTTAGCGATTTCTTTGCCGCCTCGATCGCTTCTCTTAAAGGCATCGAAGTCTGCGAATCACTGACCGGCTTTAAGAACATTTGCGGTAAGCGCCGTCTCTTTGAATCCGATCCAGAGCCCAAGCGCGACTATATCATGGGTTTTGAAGAATCCATCGGTTTTGCCCTCGGCGATGCCGTTCGCGATAAAGATGGTCTTCGCACCGCTTGCTACATGCTGCGCGCCGCTTTGAAGCAAAAAAAGCGTGGCAAAACCTTGTTTGACCGCTACCATGAGTTATCCCAAGAAGTTAAATATCACGCTTCCTATCCCATTCAAATCGAGCGTGAAGGACTCGAGGGTAAGGCCTTTATCGAAGGCAAAATGAAGGCCTTCCGTAACGACGCCATGCCTGAGGTCTTGGGTCGTCCTTTGCTTCGCTTAGAAGATTATCTGACGCTTGAAGCTAAAAACTACAAGCCTCACGGCGCGCAAAAACAAGAAGCCACCATCGAAGTCATCGATGAGGCGAAGAGTAACGTCTTGCGCTATTTCTATGGTGAAGATATCTTCTTTGCCCTTCGTCCTTCTGGCACCGAACCCAAAATCAAGCTCTACCTTTACACGACCGCAGCGACTGAGGATGAGGCCAAAGCACTGGTGACCCAGCTCGCTCAACTGCTACAAGAAAAATTGAACGCCTAATCTCATCACTGCACAAAGAGACAGTTGATCATCCAAGCATTCATAAAAACGGCGGCTATTTTATGACAGCCGCCGTTTTTTCTGACTTTTTCGTCCCAAGCTCTTAGGCGCTTTTCAAAATCTTTTTGCGCGACACCTTCGGCAAAAGATCTCATGCATCGCTTCGTCTAAGATCACCCTTGCTCTTGAAGCAACTTTTTGATCTTTTTAAGGTCCTCCTGCGTCACCTGATCCACAACATATTGCGTAATCAAGCCAAAATACTCCTCCAGGCAGATCGTATTTCGCGGTCCAATATCTTCCGCGATCTTTTTCCCGACGTACCGATAGTGCCAAGGTTCATAAATATAACCCGTAATCGCTTCTTTATCTGGAGGAAAGCGCAAAATAAATCCGTATTTATACGCATTATTCCAGAGCCAGTCTGTCGCTTCCGTCCTAAAAAACACCGAAGCCGCATTGTTAATATCGTAAGCCAAAGCACTCTGATGCTCCGATTGTCCCTCTCTTGCCGAATAGCGAGAAGCCAGGTCATCCGTCTCCGCATTGGCCCAGCGCCTAAAAACATTTTCTTGCTCTTCATAGCTACGGTACCCTGAAAAAGGCAAGAGATAGATTCCCTCCGCCGCGGCATCACGCACCATGAGATCCAATTGATTCTGAACTTCATCAGGCACAGGCGGCTTATAGTTCACAGACACGCGATGCAATTTAGAAATGATTGGCACACCATTGATCGTCAGAGGCTGGTCAAGATTCAGTCTCGCATCCACGCCATCTTTATTTCGCATCGCATAACGATGAAGCAAACTAAAGTATTCCCTCTGAAGATCATTCATCTGAACTTCATGTAAAGTGGTCTGCACTTCGTATTCGTTTTGGTTGACGGCGGGTACCCCGAGGAGTTTATCCCCTTGTCCCTCATGTCCCGGCTGATCATGACTCGCCGCTTGAAAAGGATCCTGAGCCTGCTTCAATTCTTTTTTGAGCTGAGCGATATCAGCGTTTCGTTCTTTGAGATCCGCATCTTTTCTCTCGAGCAAATCTTGCAAAGAAATCAATTGATTTTGATATTGCGTGCAAATTTGATTCACATGCGCCAAATCAGCCTTGAGCGGTCGAACAATCAGAAGCCGCGTGATCCACATGCCAAATAAAAAAGCAAGAACGAGGAGAATCGATAGCGCACACCAAAAACCGCGCCTATGCTCAAACAAAAAGCTGCGAAGCCTCATATCCAGTTCTCGCCACTGAACACGTTCTGAACCTTTCCCTCCTCGATCTTTCATCTTGATCCCTCTACATTCGCATCTTCATGTCTCATTTTTAAGGTCTTTTTTAAGGCCCTTTTTTCTCAAAAGTGTCAATTTCAATTCGATGGACTCACCCATATGCGATGAAAAATCAATCTCCTTGCACTTGAGTGCTGCGTTTGGGACGCCATCTCAAATCTGCTTGGATAAAACGATGGTCGGACAAGAGTCTTCCCTCTTCTTGCTCAAAAACCTCAGTTTCAAGCAATTCCCATGAGGCATCTTTTAAGATGTAATCGATACGCACACGATCTTTCTCCCGCTCTGGATGATACGCATGGTAGCTAAAATCCAAATTCGGATGGCAGTCCGTCAATAAAGCTTCTCCCGATGCCGTCGTCGCAGCAAACAGCTCGATCATCGCTTTTTCATCTGGACTTGCATTCAAATCTCCCGTCAAGATAAAGGGACGATCCAGAAGCTTGAGACGATCCAAAATCTGGCGGGAAGCTAATTCTCGACTGAGCGGCCCCTCGTGGTCATAGTGTGTATTTAACAGGTAAAAATCCGCACCCTTGCTTTCCCAAAAATGAAGACGCAGCAAGTGGTAATTACGCGGACAAATGCTCTGCTCAGGATATCGAGATCCAGGCACATCCGGCGTCGGAGAAAGCCAGCGCACTTCAAACCCGCGCAAAGCCAAACGATTTTTGCGATAAAAAACGGCTGGACACTCGTCCTCTTCTTCGAGATCTCTCGGCATCGCGCAGAGACTGTAATCTTCTAGAAGCACGCGCATCCGTTCCAACATCTCTGGTTTGGCTTCTTGACAGCAAATAAGATCCGGCTTTTGGCGCTCAATGAGTTTCAAGATGCTCGGCCAACGGTAAGGAAAATTATGTGCCCCATCTTCAATTGTCTCCAAGCGCAAATTCGCACTCATAATTCTGATCTGAAAATCACATTCGTCCATGATGGCACCTCTGTGGCAAAATAAGCAAACAATTCATTTTAGAAAGCTGGTCTATAAATGACAAGGCACAATGAGATCAGTCTTTATGTTTTTGATTTAGACGGAACCTTACTCAACACCTTGGAGTCCCTTTATCAGGCGGGTTCGAAGCTACTCACAGCGCTCGATCTTCCGCTTCAGCCCAAAGAAGCTTACCGACATTTTGTCGGCAATGGCGCCCGAGTTCTGGTCGAGCGTCTTCTTCGAGCCAATCAGATCGAGCCGATGCACTTGATCGAGAAAGCTTATCCTCTTTACCTGGACTATCTAGCTATTGAAAGTCAGCAAGCCATCCCCGTTTACCCCGGTATCGAAGAAGCGCTGTTCACACTTTTGGAACGTCAAAAGAAAATCGCGGTCTTAACCAACAAACCTCAAGCGCAAGCTGAATTCGCCCTTGCTCAAGCTCTGCCTCATCTTTCAAAGCAATTTTCTTGCATTCTCGGCACCCAAGCCAATGGACCGGTTAAACCGGATCAAGGCCTCATGAATTGCCTCTTAGCCGCCTGTCAAAGCAAAGCTGAAGATGCGGTCATGATCGGCGACAGCGACGTCGACGTGAGCTGCGGAGCCTTATTAGGTCATGGCTGCTGGGGCTGCGCTTGGGGATTTCGTGGCGAAGAAGAACTCAAAAAGGCCGGTGCGCGTCGCATTCTGCATCACGCCCGTGAACTTTTGGATTGACCTTTTGCGGCGCTCAGTGGCGCTCTAAAAGCGCTGCCGCCTCTTTCAAAAACGGATTAAACAAAAGTTCTCGTTCTAAGGTGATCACCGCTCCATGTCCCGGATACCACGGTACTTTTGCATCCCAAAGCGCCTCGTCTGCACGATGCAGCGCGATCAGACGCTGCAGGGACAGACTCAGATCTTGTGGATCAGATCCAACTAAATCACTGCGACCGACAGAAGACATAAATAAAAGATCCCCTCCAATGATCGCAAGCGTCTTTTCCGTCGTCCCCTCTCTCTTTCTCAAAAGGTAAACCAAGGAATCTCGGCTGTGCCCAGGCATGTGATACGCCTTTAGACTCAGTTCATCGTCCAGGGCATAGCTTTCCCCATCGTCCAAAAACAAATCAGCCGGAGCAAAACTTTTCGCATCCCAAAATAGCGACGAACAATTCTCATAAGGATCAAGGTAAACTTCTTTCGAAAGCTGATGTCCCAAAAGCTTCAATCCTGGTTTTTTCGCCCGATACACATCCGCCAAGCGAATGTGATCATAGTGCCCGTGCGTCGCGACTAGGAGCTGCAAATTGTCCCAATCCTGAGGATGCAATTCATCGGGATCTAAAGCAGGGTCGATCAAGACACAGCCCCGCTTGGTTTTAAGCAAATACACATTCGCGTGGTCCTGGCGCTCTTGAAAAATTTTGAGCTGCCCCCCCAGTGTCATATCCATACCGCCTCCTTTGGCCTTAGCTAGAGCTTAGCGTGAACTTCGCATAAACTTCGACAACTTCAACGCAAATCCATCTTAAAGCCAAAATCCATCCAAAGCATGCGCTCAATGCTCAAATATGCGCTCATGCGCTAAGTGAAAAGGGGCCACACGAAGCAGCCCCTCTCTTCTCTTCATAATAGTCTTAATGGTCTCGGTGATCGCAACGGTCACACGATCTCGGAGTTCGCGACGGTCACAGCGATCTCGGCGTTCTCAACAGTCGCAGCGATCTCGGTGATCGCGCCCAAAGCAGCTCACAACAAAACCATTTCAGATCACAGGCGCTTGGCCGCTTCTAAGCTTTCTAAGGCCTTCGCCACAACATTCTCAGGCGTAAATCCAAAGGCTTCAAACAGTTTTGCAGCGGGCGCACTCGCACCAAAATGATCAATACACACACTGCGACCCTCAAAGCCCAGATACGCGCCCCAGCTCTGAGCGCTTCCCGCTTCCACCACCACGCGGGCACGGCAAGCTTGTGGCAAGAGCTCTTCGCGATACGAAAGCTCCTGCTGTTCAAAGCGTTCCAAGCAAGGAATGGAAACTAAGCGAATCGCCAGCTCAGGCTGTTTTTCTCTCAAAAGTTCGTAAGCCTTAGCCGCGACCTCAAGTTCTGAACCTGTCGCCATTAAGATCAGCTCCGGCTGGCGCTGTTCATGACTCTCACAATAGAGGTAAGCGCCCTTGAGCGCCCCCTCACCTGTCTGTGGCAAAATGCCTGTCGCCGAACGCGTCGCCGCAATCATGCCTGGCATCTGAGTTTCATAAAGAGATGCGTAGGCGTAAGCCGTCTCTCTCGCATCCGCCGGACGCCAGACTTCAAAATTCGGCATTGCTCGCAAAGAAGCCAGATGCTCGATCGGCTCATGCGTCGGACCATCTTCACCCACACCGATACTATCGTGGGTCATCACGTAGATCACCGGCAAATTCATCAGGGCCGATAAACGCATCGCCCCGCGCGCGTAATCACTAAAGACCAAGAAAGTCGCGCAGAAAGGATGCAGGCCGTGCAGCGCCAAACCGTTCGTCACCGCGGCCATCGCGTGCTCGCGCACACCAAAATGCACATTTCGACCAGAATAGGCGCCCTTTTGAATATAACCTTGCCCCGTCAAATCCGTCTTATTCGAGCCCGCCAAATCCGCCGACCCCCCAATAAAGAAAGGATCTTTCGCAACAATGCGATTGAGCACCTGATGTGAACTGTCTCTCGTCGCCATCGACTTCGGCTCAAATTCTGCAAAATGAGGATCGGCCAAAAGCTTGGGACGCTCACCACGCATCAAAGCTTCCAAAAGCGTCGCTTCTTCCGGATAAAGATGGCGGTAAGACTGCCACAATGTCTCCCAAGTCTCAACATTCTGATTGAGCTCTGCGACGCGTTTGGCATAAGCCGCTTGGATCTCTTGAGGCACGACGAAGGGTTCCGTCTCCGTCCAACCTAAGCTTTCTCGGGTCTTTTGGCTCGCTTCTAATCCCAGCGGTGCTCCGTGCGATTTCGCCAGCCCTTGAACGGGGGATCCGTAACCAATCTCAGAACGGACAACAATCAAGCTCGGATGTTCAAGATCCGCTTTGGCACGCTCAATCGCCGCAGAAATCGCCTCGACGTCATTGGCGTCATCAACATGCAAGACCTGCCACCCGTAGGCTTCATAGCGCGCACCCACATCTTCTAAGAAGGTGATATCTGTGCTGCCATCAATCGAGATCCCATTGTCATCATAGACAACGATCAATTTTCCAAGGCCCAAGGTACCCGCCAAAGAAGCGGCCTCACCTGAAATGCCCTCCATCATGCAGCCATCTCCGCAGAGGGCGTAAGTGTAGTGGTCGATCAACTCATGCTCGGGGCGATTGAAGCGTTCGGCCAGATGGCGTTCTGCGATCGCAAGGCCCACCGCAGTCGCCACACCTTGTCCCAAAGGCCCAGTGGTCATCTCAATTCCCAATTTCGGATCATATTCAGGGTGTCCACAGCACTTTTGTTCCCACTGACGGAAGCCCTTGAGGTCCTCAATACTCATCGGGTAGCCGAAAAGATGTAAGAGCGCATAAAGCATCGCCGATCCGTGTCCTGCACTCAAAATGAAGCGATCACGATCAAACCACTCTGGGCATTTCGGGCTGTGCTTCAGCTGTCTACCATAAATCGCAAAAGCCTCCGCCGCCGCGCCCAAGGGCAAGCCAGGGTGCCCCGAATTTGCGCGATCCACGGCATCGATGGCCAAAACACGAATCGCATGAACCATCTGCTGTTCCAACTGTGTCGACATATTTCACCTCGATCAAGTAAAAAAGGCGCACCCGACCGTGCGCCTTTTTATGCTCATGTTCTTACTTTGCTTTGCCCTGATTTGCCACAGACTGCATCTTCGCTTCAATGGCTGCTTGGTCGCCCAAGTAATAACGGCGGATAAAGTTGAAGTCATCATCAAATTCATAAACAAGCGGCACACCCGTCGGAATATTGACGTCGATGATCGCTTCGTCGCTGAGCTTTTCAAAATACTTCACCAAAGCGCGCAAGGAGTTCCCGTGGGCGGCGATCAAAACGCGTTTTCCCGCCTCCATATCTTTTTTGATGACATTTTCAAAATAGGGCACCGCACGCTCAATCGTATCTGCCAAGCTCTCGTTGAGCGGCAAAATCGACTTATTCTCAACACCACGATATTGTTCTTGCGTGCGCGGATTGCGGTTATCGCTTTCTTCCAAAGCTGGCGGAGGCGTTCCAAAGGAGCGGCGCCACACTTTCACCTGATCTTCACCATATTTCTCGGCAGTCTCCGCCTTATTCAAGCCCTGCAAGGCGCCGTAGTGGCGCTCATTGAGTTCCCAGGCCTTGATCACAGGCAGCCAAGCTCGATCCATTTCATCCAAAACATGATTCAGTGTATGGATGGCACGCTTCAAATAGGAGGTGTAGCACACGTCAAAATCAAAGCCCTCAGCTTTGAGCAAACGGCCGCCAGACGCCGCCTCTTCGTGTCCCTTTTCTGAAAGATCAACATCCGTCCAGCCGGTGAACAAATTCAATTTGTTCCACTCGCTTTCACCATGTCTGATCAGCACCAGTTTCTTCATATGGTCCTCCTTCAAGTTGAAGCAACGTCACTTGGTTCAAGCGTCTTCGCTTCATAAAATCACATTCTTAATCAACGTTTTTGAGCGCTCATTTTGAGCCTCAAAACGCTGCTTCATTTTACCCGATTAATCGAGCTTTTTTTATTCTTTTTTTGATTCACCGCACGAATTTTGATTCACCGCACGAATCCCCATCTGCAAGAGATCTTTTTCATCGTTTCCAGTCGCAGGTGCACAAGATTCACCTCGTCTTCTTTGCAAATTTTCACCTGCCCGCCCTCAAAGCGAAAAAGCGTCGTAAAATAATTTCTAACGTCCTTTGGAGGCTTTTATATGGACCGAGACACCCTATCCATACGCTCACTGCGCACCTTACTTCAAGAACACCATACACTCAAACTCCGACTTGTCCTCGATGGCCTCGTCGTCGGCTTGCTCGCAGGTGGGCTCAGCATCCTCTACCGTCTTGTCCTCGCCTTGCTCGAACGTTTGCGCGCTCAATTAAGTGCCCCCTGGCATCTCGCTCTCTTTGTGCTCTTTTTGCTCCTCGCACCCTTCGTCTGTTCCTGGCTCTTAAAATGGGCCCCGCTCAGTGGGGGTTCAGGCATTCCTCAAGTCGAGGGCGAACTCATCGGAGCCTTTCATATGCACCCCATGCGCACCGTAACAGCCAAATTCATCGGAGGCAGCTTAGCGAATTTTGCGGGCCAAAGCCTCGGCCGAGAAGGTCCATCCATTCAGCTAGGTGGCGCCATCGGTAAGCAGGTCGCCCGCTGGATGAAGCGCTCGCGCATCGAAGAAAAATACATGATCTCCGCCGGCGCCGCAGCCGGACTTTCAGCAGCCTTTAACGCCCCAATTTCAGCGGTGCTCTTCACACTTGAAGAAGTCCACAAGTCCTTCCATCCCTTGCTTTTCGTCCCCGCGATGATCGCCTCTGTGATCGCCGATTGTATCTCGCGCGCCATCTTTGGCTTTCACCCCGTATTTTTCCTCAAGTCCTTCGCGCCCCTTCCACTCAAGTACTATCCACTCATCGTCTTCGTCGCCGTGTTTATCTCCCTCATCGGTATTTTGTTCACCAAAGGCATTCTCTTTTTTCAAGAACTCTACGCCAAAATTCCTGGCCCTAAGGCGTTCAAACTCGCTATCCCATTCCTGCTTTGCTTGCCCGTGATCGCTTTCTTGCCTGAGATTTCTGGCGGCGGCCACCATTTGATCGATCATTTGGTGGATTGGCATCCGTCGCAACTTCTCCTTCTGTTTTTGCTCGCAGGCAAGCTCCTTTTCACTTTGATCTGCTATGGTTCCGGCATTCAAGGCGGTATCTTTTTGCCTTTGCTTTCGATCGGTGCGCTGAGCGGTTTTTCCGCCTACCATATTTTTTCGCTCACCGGACTTATTCACGGCGATTATTACAATAACCTCATCATCATCGGTATGGCCTGCATGATGGCTGCTGTCGTTCGCGCCCCCCTGCTTTCGGTCCTCCTCGTCACTGAGATGACGGCGAGTTTCAGTCACCTGCTCTCACTTTGTATTGCGGTTTTCATCAGCTATATCGTCGCGGAAGCTTTGAACATCGCGCCCATCTATGATCTTTTGTTAGAACGTATGGTCAAAAAGCGTCCTCGCCGCCGCCGAGAAAGGCTTTTGCTCGATTATAAAATCACCCCCATGTCTCCTTGGATTGGCCAATGCATCAAAGATCTCCCCTTGCCCCCCAAATGTCTCATTATCTCCATCCGCCGCAATCATGAGGAATTTACACCTGATGGAGAAAGTGAAATCCAAGTGCAAGATGAGCTGCTTTTTGTCACCGAAGAGGATTCTGTCGCCAGTTTGCGCGAACTATTTTCTGAACTCAGTGCACGTCCTGAAAGCAAACACCCAACAGAAGCGAAGCCAACATAAAGCCACGATTCATCAAGATTGGCATCCATCGCGCTTGATCGAGGTGCGTGATTTTTGCTAATCTTGTGGTTGCGAAACATTCGCATTTTCATTTCCTGACACCCGTTTGCCGTGGCCTGATCTGACTTGCCTGCTCGGTTGACGACGAACGGCTACAAGCGACGCAACAGTTGATATTGAAAGACAGTTGATATTGAAAGACAGTTAATATTGAAAGAAGGTTCATTATGTTTTCTCGGCGCAATCTAGGCCTATGCTTCACCGTTTTGGCTCTTATCGTCACGTCCCTGCCTCTATTCCCGCTTCGCGCAGAATCTGCAAAAAAGCTCAAAGTCGTCACCTCGATCTACCCGGTCTATGATTTGACCCAAAAAATTGCTGGGGATCTTTGTGACGTTTCCATGATGAGCGGATCAGGCGTCGATGCACACACCTATGAACCCTCTGCCAAAGAAATTGCCCAGCTCGAAGAAGCAGATGTCTTTGTCTATAACGGTGCGGGCATGGAGCATTGGGCCGAAGATGTGATCGCTGGCTTAAGTCATAAAGATCTCAAAGTCATTGTCGCCTCTGACGGCGCCGACTTGCTCAGCACCCACAGAGCTCGTCGCAAGAGCAAAGGTGAATCCGTTCAAACCGGCGTCTCCTTGGAAGCCAAAGATTGGAAGCCGCTGGTGTTGACCGATGAAGAGCGCGTGAAAAAGCACAAGGGACACTACGATCCCCATTCTTGGCTCGCCCCGATCAACGCACTCGGTGAATGCTACGAAATCAAAGAAGGCCTCAAGGCCATTGATCCCTCAAACGCAGACGCTTACGAAACAAATTTCAAAAAAGTCCAAGAGGCCTTCATCCAACTCGATCAAGAATTCCGCGAAACGCTGAGCCAAACAAGCCAGAAAAAAATTGTCGTGGCGCATGAAGCTTTTGGCTATTTGTGTACCGCCTACGGACTTGAGCAGACCGGCATTGAAGGCCTTGAGCCGCACAGTGAGCCATCCAGTTCTCGTATTGCCGAAATCATCGAGCAGATCAAAGCAGAAGGCATCAAAACAGTCTTTTTTGAGACCGCTGAATCCAGCAAAGTGAGCGACACAATCGCCGCCGAAAGTGGCGCAGAAGTCGCTGTCTTGAGCCCCCTTGAATTTTTAACAGAAGAACAAGAAGCTGCTGG
>JAEWGS010000027.1 GCA_023388205.1 Bacillota bacterium | reverse complement strand
CCGATCATTTTCTTTTGAAAGAGACAAAAAAAGCGAGAAGCCTTTGACAAAAAGGGTTTCATCGTTTAACTTTAATAAGCTTGATTTTTAGCAGATGAGATTTTGAGCTCGATTCTGTAGTGGAGGTGTAGATATGGCGGTTCCTAAGAGACGGTGGTCTAAGGCTCGTTCGCGTCGCTCCAGATCTAATTGGAAGCTCGCGGCGCCGACTTTGGTGGAATGTCCCCGTTGCCATGCGTTGATGCAGGCGCATAGACCTTGCAAGGCCTGTGGTTTTTACAAGGGTGAGGATATCCTCAAGTTGGAATTAGAAGCTTAAGCTTACGCTCGCTTTGGCAGCGAAGCCTAATGGTGATATGAACAGCGCTTGCCGGTGGCGGACGCTGTTTTTTCATTTTTGAGAAAGGAGATCGAGCGATGAGACGAGCTGTGGTCGCAGTCGTGGGACGACCCAATGTGGGGAAGTCCACTCTTTTTAATTATTTAGCGGGGCGTCGCATTTCAATTGTGGACGATGAACCGGGCATTACGAGAGATCGCATTAGCTGCCCTGTGACGTGGTTGGATCGGCGTTTTGATCTCATTGATACTGGGGGGATTGAACCCAGTACGGACAGTGAAATTTTGAAGCAGATGCGAGAGCAGGCTTATATCGCTGTCGAGATGGCGGATGTCATTTTGTTTATGGCGGATCTCAAAAATGGGGTGCAAGCGGCCGATGAAGAGATTGCTGATTTTTTGCACCGTTCGGGCAAGCCTGTAGTCGTGGCGGTGAACAAAGCGGATACCCCGGGAGAAACGCCGGCTGAATTTTATGACTTCTATCGTTTCGGTTTTGAAGAAGTGCATGCCATTTCAGCGGAGCACGGCTTAGGGATCGGAAACATGTTGGATGCTTTGGCGGCGCATTTTCCAGATGCCGCAGAGCAAGAGGTACAAGACGAAGATTTGGTGCGCGTCGCAATTATCGGGAAACCGAACGTCGGCAAGAGTTCTTTGCTCAATCGTCTTTTTGGGAGTGAGCGCGCCATCGTTTCACCCATGGCAGGGACGACGCGAGATGCCTTAGAAACCTTGATCGAAAACGAGGACGGGAAATTCCTCTTTGTCGATACCGCGGGACTGAGGCGCAAATCGAAAATTAGTGATCGTATTGAGCACTACAGTATTTTGCGTGCGATTTCTGCGATCGACCATGCGGATGTGTGTTTGCATTTGATTGATGCGACAGAAGGTCCGAGTGAACAAGATACGAAAATTGCCGGGCTGGCGCACGAGGCGGGAAAAGCTTTGATTTTTGTCGTCAACAAGTGGGATATCGCCGATCGGGATGAGACCCCGATGAAAGAGATGACCCTGCGCGTGCAAGAGGCTTTTGCTTTTGCAAGTTATGCGCCCGTCCTGTTCATGTCGGCGAAAACGGGCTGGCGCTGTGATCGGCTCTATCCGATGATCCAGCAAGTTTACGATGCGGCGTGCCGACGCGTGCCGACTGCCTTGCTCAACGAAATTATGGCGGAGGCACAGTCGCGAATGCAGTCTCAGCAGACCAAAGGGAAGCAGTTGCGTATTCGTTATGCGACACAAGTTTCCGTGCGACCGCCGACTTTTGTCCTCTTTTGTAAGCACCATGAATTGATGCATTTTTCTTATAAAAGATACATCGAAAACACCTTGCGCCGAGAGATTGATTTGCTCGGCACGCCAATTCGACTGATTTTGAGAGAAAAAAAGCAAGACGATACTTTGGGACAAAACACGGCGCGACGCCCGAAACGTTCATAGGCGAAAAGCTGAGGCTGAGGCGGACAAGGATGCTTGCAGATCCGTTTCGTTGCGTTTGAGCCGTCGCTCACGCCACCTTTTAACGACATGACGCGGAGTAAAATAAAAAGGCTGTGTCACTCGAAGTCGAAGTCGCATGGGTTGACGCCGCGCGATAGGACAAGACATCACAAAAAAGAAAGACACAAAAAGGAAAGATAGGAATCTATGGCTGAACAAAGAATGGAACACATGCGCAATATTGCGATCATCGCGCACGTCGACCACGGAAAGACAACCTTGGTGGATGCGATGCTTAAACAAAGCGGCGCCTTTCGCGCGAATGAGCAAGTGCAGATTCGGGCCATGGACAACAATGACCTAGAACGCGAGCGCGGGATTACGATTCTTGCGAAAAATACGGCTATCGACTACAACGGAACGCGCATTAATATTGTGGATACCCCAGGCCATGCGGACTTCGGGGGTGAAGTTGAGCGCATCTTGAAGATGGTCGACGGCGTTTTGCTCATCGTGGATGCTTTTGACGGCCCCATGCCTCAGACGCGTTTCGTGTTGAATAAAGCGCTGGGCTTTGGCTTGCCCGTGATTTGTGTGGTGAACAAGGTGGACCGAAAAGACGCCCGTCCGCTCGAGGTGCCTGATTTGGTCTTGGACTTGTTTATCGCCTTGGGTGCGGATGAAGATCAAATCGATTTCCCCGTCCTTTATGCCTCCGGACGAGATGGTTATGCGACGGAAAATCCGGATGAGATTTTTGAAGGTGGTGCAAAAGATATTCGCCCGCTCCTCGATAAAATCGTGTCGTACATTCCTTGTCCTGTCGGCGAGGTCGAAGCGCCTTTGCAACTTCTGGTGAGCAACATTGAGTCGGATAGCTACGTGGGGCGTATGGCGATCGGAAAGGTGACGCGAGGCTCCATTAAGCTGGGTCAGGCGGTGTCTGTTTGCCGCTTAGGCGAGTCCTGGAAAAATCAGGGCAAGGTCGCCTCTTTGTTCCGCTTTGAAGCCTTGGGCAAGCAGACAATTGAAACGGCAAGTGTCGGGGAAATCGTTTGTATTGCCGGGGTGCCTGAGATCAATATCGGCGATACGATTTGCGCCTTCGAAAATCCAGATCCACTGCCTTTCGTGCAGATCGATGAACCGACGATCGCGATGACTTTTAGTGTCAACGATTCTCCGTTTGCCGGTCGGGAAGGCAAGTATTTGACGAGCCGTCATTTGAGGGAGCGTTTGTTTCGGGAAACCGAACGCAATGTCTCTTTGCGCGTTGAAGAAACGGATAGCACGGAGGCCTTTGTCGTCAAAGGGCGCGGCGAAATGCACCTGTCTATTCTTGTTGAGACCATGCGCCGTGAGGGCTATGAGTTTCAGCTGTCTCGTCCGCGCGTGATTACGCATGAAGATGAAAAGGGTCAGTTGCTAGAACCCATTGAAGAGCTGATGGTTGAAGTGCCCGAAGAATTTGTCGGCCAAGTGATCGAGAAGCTCGGAAAGAGAAAAGCTGAAATGATCGATATGCAGCCTTTGCGCGATGATTTTACGCGTTTGACTTTTCGCATTCCGTCGCGCGGCTTGATCGGATATCGCACGCAGTTTTTGACGGATACCAAAGGCAACGGCGTGATGAGTTCTTTGATTGCGGGCTATGAGCCTTGGCGCGGGGAGATTGAGACGAGAGGGCATGCAGTGATTGTTGCGCGCGAGTCGGGTACGGCTGTGACTTATGGTTTGTACAATGCTCAAGAGCGCGGTTCGCTTTTTATCGGAGCGGGCACAGAAGTTTACGAAGGTATGGTTGTGGGCTCGAACCCTAAATCGGAAGATCTCGCGGTCAACGTCTGTAAGAAGAAGCACGTCACGAATATGCGTGCGGCGGGCTCGGATGAGGCTTTGCGCCTGGTGACGCCGATTAAAATGAGCTTGGAACAGTTTATTGAGTTCGTCAGCGACGATGAATTGATTGAAGTGACCCCCGAAAGCATTCGTCTTCGCAAGAAAATTTTGAATACAGATATGCGGCTCAAAGCGCGTCAACGCGCCAAAGATAAGGCCTAAAATTGGAAGACAACAGCGAAGTCGAGGGATGGCTTGAGAGATGGCTTTTTGAATCATGCCTGCGCAAGGGCTTCTAGCTGTTAAAATGAGAGCTGTTATCAATGAGGAGGCATCATGGCATCAAGACGTGTAAAAAAGACTGTCGGACGCATGTTTGCTCTGATTTTTTTGATCATAGCCGTCGGGCTGGGCGTTGTGCTCGGCTATCAGTTTACGCGGCGACAAGCGGAACGTTTCGCTGAGCTTGAACGTATCGGTCGAGCAGCGGAACAGCGTGCGGCTGCCGAAAGAGCAGGTGGCACAGAAAGTTCTGACGCAGTTTCAAAAGAAGCCGGCGATGCGAACAGCGCTCAATCTGCTTCAGCTCAAATTGAAATCCCTGATGCAAATACTGAAGGGGCGATCATGGTGTACATCGATCTCGGTGACACGACAGCAGATATCGCTCAGAAATTGGAAGATCAGGGGCTTTTGACCAATAAGACGCTCTTTAATTTGATGAGTAAAATCAATGGCTTCGATGGGGGCTATCGCAGCGGAACGCACTTTTTGAAAAAGGGCATGACCTACGACACGATGATGTACATCTTGACGCTCGCGCCCAAGTCGGTGCGCATTACCTTCCCCGAAGGTACGACGTACATTGATATCAAGCGGATTCTAAAGGAAAACGGCGTGGTCTTTGATGAAGAGATTCTCGATGAGCTGGCGAATGACCCAGATCAATTCTTAGATTATCGCTTTGTGCAAGAGTTGCCGATGGAATCTGGCCGTGAGATCGCGCTTGAAGGTTATTTCTTCCCGGACACCTATGACTTTGACTTGAATACGACCGAAGAGCAGATTTTGCGCACGATGTTTAATAATACAGAAGCGAAGCTGACAGATGCTGAGTATAAGCGCGCAAGAGAGATGAATATGACCATGGATCAGGTCGTTCGCTTGGCTTCAGTGATCGAAAAAGAATCTTCGCGCACCGACGAGATGTATAAAGTGAGCCGCGTATTCCACAACCGCTTAGATCAGGAGATGAAGCTCGAGAGTTGTGCGACGGTCAACTACGTGCGTCAGCGCATGGGCAAAGAGCCGATCCTGATTGTCAAGCAGTCGGACTTGGAGATGGAGTCTCCGTACAATACGTACTTGCATTTGAATTTGCCGCCGGGGGCCATCTGTAATCCTGGGCTTGAGGCCATTCGCGCGGCGCTTTATCCAGATACAAGCGATATGGGGCTTTTGTACTTCGCGGCAAAAGGCGATGGAACGACGGTGTTTGCGCACAACTTTGAAGAGCATTTATACAACGTGGCGCGCTATGTCAAACCGCTCGAAAACCGTTTGCTGACCGAGCGCGGAGAGAGCGAAGGCGAAGACTGGACGCAGCTACCAGATGTTGAAGCCGTCGATGACAATGAGGATATTTCGGCGGACGAAATTGTCACACCGTAAGATTGAACAGAGCCAAGGCCTGCCGGTACTCCCGCGGCTTTGGCTTTTTAATAGGTGAAAACAAAGCTTTGACGGAGCTTTTGACGAAGAAAGAGGAACGAGATGGGAACACAAAGCACGGTGATTTTGGGTTATGAATCCGGCCAGCCTTTGCGCTTAGAGACGAAGCAGCTTTGCACGCACGCGCTGATCTTGGGCATGACAGGCAGCGGAAAAACGGGGCTCGGCATCGGGATTTTGGAGCAACTTTTGGCTCAGCACTGCCCACTTCTTATTCTCGATCCCAAAGGCGACCTCGCAAATCTATTTTTGAATTTGGGACAGATGAGCGACGAAGAGATTCGCGCGATTCTTGCGGCGAAAGATCAGACGGCTGGCGCAGCTGAACTCGGCACGGCGCAGGAGGGAGCTTCAGGTGAACGACCTGCTGAACAAGCGGCGGAACTCAAGGCGAAATGGCAGCAGATGATTGCGAAAGATGCGAGCGAAAATGCGCTGACAGAGTCTGAGCTCGTGCCCCCGATCGACTGGTCACAGTACGATGTAAAAATTTACACCCCGATGCAAGAGCAATTACCGGCCTTGTCGCTTTTTTCCTTTGCGGGCGGAGAGGCTTCTCAGGCGATGGCGGAGGACGAGAACGCTCTAGAAGAGCGCTTGGATCAATTGGCTGCAACGTGGTTAGAGTGGATCGGTGAGAGTGAAAGCCAACAGAGTGCGGCACACGCTTTTATGATCGAGGTCTTGCGATACCTGACTCAAGCGGGAGAAGACTTGAGTCCTGAAGCGATTTTGCGCTGTGTGATGACGCCGCCTTTTGATCAGGTCGGCCTGCTTAAGTTGGACGACTTTTATCCAGAGAACATGAGGCGGAATCTGGGAACAAGGCTGAATGCGCTCTTGGCAAAACCGCGCTTTCGCCAACAATTACAAGGCTCGGTGCTGAATCTTCAAGATCGCTTGCAAGTGAAGGCGGGCAAGTGCCCCGTGACTTTGATTCAGTTGACGGCCATGAATGAAGCAGAGCAGCATTTTTTTGTGTCGAGCTTACTTTCGGAATTGACGCGTACGATTCGCCGTTGGCCGAGTGCCGATGGGCTCAAGGCGCTCTTTTACATGGATGAGGTGGCGGGCTTTTTCCCACCTGTACGTCAGACGCCGGCGAAAAAGAGCCTGATCACGCTGCTCAAACAGGCGCGCGCTTTTGGCCTGGGGATGATGCTCGCGACGCAAAATCCGGGCGATATAGACTACAAAGCGCTGAACAATATTGGCACGAGTCTGATCGGGCGTCTCAATACGGATTTGGATCGAAAAAAAGTCTGTGAGGGCTTGGGCGAAAGCGAATCTTCGGAGCTCTTTTCGCAGATTTCTGAACTCAAGCCGCGCTACTTTGTCAGACGCAGTGTCTATGATGCGGCTGAAGTCTTCCAGACGAGAACGTGTTCTTCTTGGCTCTTGGGACCGATGAGTCCGGCTCAGCTCAAAGAAGTCATCGCCCGTGTGGCGAAAGGACAGTTAGAAGGCGCTGCACCTAGGCGTGCCGGGGCAGCTGCCGATGCCGATGAAGCAAGTGCTGTTGGCGCTAAATATGCGGCAGGCCCTTATGCCGAAGGTCCTTATGCGGCAGCTCCATTTTCAACAGGGTATGGATCGGCGGCGACTTCAGAAATGGAAGAAGAGGCAGATCCCGCTTCATTGGATGCGCCCGAAGCGAATCGTGCATCTTCGATGAATGGCTCAGCTATGGGCGGGGGAAATGGCTCAGCTATGAGCGGGGCAGCAGCCCTTTTGCCCAAACTGCCGTACCCTTCTTTCTTTGATCACAGAGAGGCTTCTTCTGCGAGCAGATACAGCCCGATGCTCTTTGCCAAAATGAGATTGACTGAACGCGTGGGGAGAAGTGGTGAAGCTCAAGAACAGACTCGGTATTATGCGATTCCAATCGAAGACGACGTCGCGATGATTGATCCACTTGAAGCGTTGCCGGAATCTGAAGTGCCGAATGAGGCCGATTTGGAACGAAATCCTCTGCCGGGGATCCACTTTGAATCGATGCCCAAAGCGGCGCAAGGTAAGCAGAGTTTGAGTCAAATGCAGCGCATCTTGATTGAAGCCATTTACCGAGAGCCGAGAACGAAGGTCTATGTCTGCGAGGGTTTGAAGTTGACGTCTGAAGCGGATGAAAGTCTTGCGGCGTTTCAGCTTCGCTGTCAGACAGCGGCGCAGCCTTTGATTCAACGCTTTACCGAAGAACAAGCGGCAGAATTAGAAGCGTATCAGGAAAAACTGGACTTGCGTCTAGAACGCAGCGAGGAGCGTCAAAAGCGTGCTGAAGAAGCCAAAAAACAGGCGACCCTATCAGCGGGTGTGGAGGTGGGTGCCTCTATTTTGGGAATGATCTTAGGGCGCGGCCGCAGCTTGGGCCGTGTGAGTTCTGTGGCGAGAAGCACGGGGCGCATTTCAAATCAGTCGGCGCGCGCGGCAAGAGCCAAAGAAGCGATGGACACCACACAAAAGCAGGTCGATGCCGCTTATGCGCGCAAGGTGGAACAGCAAGAAGCAGCCTTGGCGGCTTTTGAAGATAAGCTACTCAAGATTGAGGAGAAAGAGCGCACACTGCTCAAAAAAGATATTTGGCCCGAGTTGCTTTGCGTGTACTGGCGTGCCCACTAAAGATTTTCGGAGTGCTTGGGTGAAAAGATTCAAGTGGCGAATGAAGCAGCGTTGAAAAGGCGATGAAAAGACAGGGCCTCATGAAACTGTGTGAGGCAAGGAAAAGGAGCGATACGATGAATCATAAAGTGGATGTATTGGTCGTTGGCGCGGGCCCAGCAGGCGTATCTGCGGCGCTTTATGCTAAGGCGCGCGGTAAAGAGGTCCTCGTTTTAGAGGCCAAGCGAGTGGGCGGCCTGATTGGCACGGTGAGCTTAGTGAGTCACTACGCGGCGCTTCTCGGGGGTGAGACGGGGCCGGAATTTGCTCAACGTCTAGAGGCTCAGCTTCAAGCGGCGCAAATACCACTTCGCTATGAACGGGTGACTCAGTTTGACTTAATTGGAGAGACGAAAGTTTTGACGACGGATCAGGCTGTCTATGAGGCCAAAGCGGTGGTGCTTGCGATGGGCTCTTCACCGAAAGCTTTGCCGATTGAAGCGGACGGGGTTCAGGTTTTTCATGAAACTTTGTCCCAGCTCGACGCGGTGAAAGATCGTGTGGTCTTCGTGGCTGGCGGTTCGGATGGGGCGGCCAAAGAAGCGCTCAAGCTCGCTCAAGTGGCGAAGAAGGTCATTTTGATTCAAGATCAGCCTCAATTGATGATGATCCACGAGTTTAGACAGCAGATCGAAGGCTCGGAGCGCTTTGAAATTCATTGTGCGTCCCAAATTGTTGGTGTTGAGCAAGAAAACGGTCTGATTTCAAAGGTTCAAGTGGCGCACAAGAATAAGGGAGTGAGCAGCTTTGAAGAAGGCCCTTATTTCATCTTTGCCTTTATCGGCCAAAAGCCCAATAGTGAGGGCCTCGCGTGTCTGGCACAAGCAGACGGCTACTTGAAGAGCGTAGACGGGGTCAAGACGGAGATCCCGGGCGTCTTTGTGGCGGGTGATTTGAGAGAAAAAAGCGTGCGCCAAGTGTCCACGGCCGTGGCAGACGGCACGCTCGCAGGCGTTTTGGCGGCGGCTTATTGCGCCTAAAATCATCGAGGGGATTCTAAAGATCATCCCGTGTTGCAATTTAGATGGAATACAGTGCATATTCAAATGCCCGCAGCCTGATTTCAGGAGCGGGCATTTGAATCATCTTGCCTATTTTATGTTGCTTATTTTAGGTTGCCTAAGGCGCGCAGGAATTTTATTCAGAGTAGATCCGGACCAACTCTTTGAGGAACTGAACCGCTTTTTCCATATGCGACACAACGAGGTATTCATAGCGGCCGTGGAAATTGGCGCCCCCTGTGAAAATGTTGGGGCAGGGCAAGCCTTTCCAAGAGAGCATCGCTCCGTCCGTGCCCCCGCGAATGGGCGCTTCTTTTGGGGTGACCCCGATCGCTTCCATCGCTTGGCGCGCACGCTCAATGAGCTCGGGACGCTCCGCAACTTTTTCTTTCATGTTCAAATACTGGTCGTGAATTTCGATCTCAAAGGCGGGATAGTCAAACATTTTGTTGAAATCTTCGACTTTGTTTTTGAGATAGGTCTTGCGTTGGGCAAAGGTTTCTTTGTCAAAGTCTCGGATAATGATCTCGATTTCTGCTTCACTCACGCCCGCGTGCAAGTCGCCGACGTGGAAGAAGCCTTCGCGCCCAGAGGTGTGCTCGGGTGTGTCAGCGGGATCCATCGAAGCGATGAAGCGCGAGGCCCAAGCCGCGGCGTTCACCAGACGGTCTTTGGCGGAACCAGGGTGCACCGAACGACCGTGGACGAGGATGCGGGCTGCTGCGGCATTGAAATTCTCGTACTCCAGTTCACCGAGCAAAGAGCCGTCCATGGTGTAAGCGTAGTAAGCGTCAAACTGTTTGAAGTCGAAAAATTTGGTGCCTTCGCCGATTTCTTCGTCCGGCGTGAAGCAGACCCGAAGGGGGCCGTGCGGCACATCAGGGTTGGCGTGCAGATAGGCAAAGAGCGCCATGATTTCGCTGACACCTGACTTGTCATCTGCACCGAGCAGACTGTGGCCATTGGTCACGACGAGATCTTCGCCAATGAGGTCTTTGAGTTCAGGAAATAAAGCGGCCTCAGTGCGGATGTTTTGCTCTTTGTCTAAGACGATATCTCCGCCCATGTACTTGATGATGCGCGGCGAGACGTTGCTCCCTGAAAAATCCGGAGAGGTATCCATATGGGCGATGAGGCCGAGCGGGCGTTTGGTCGCAAGTTCGGCGCGGTTGGCCGGCAGCTTGCCGTAGACATAAGCGTGTTCGGAGATGGTGACATCCACGCCGAAGGAGCTGAGATCTTCGGCTAATTGCTGCGCGAGGACACGTTGACCTGGGCTAGAAGGGGTTTGGCCTGACTTGGGATCCGCTTTTGTATCAAATTTGACATACTTTAGAAAAAAATCTAATGCGGAACGTGAAGGGTTTTCATGTTTCATAAGTTTTGCCTCTTTTACTTGAGTTGTAAAAGGATTCTAACACAAGAGCACGAAGCTCCATCACAGGAGAACGAGGCGCCCATTCTTCAAAAGAAAGCGTCTTAGACATCTCGAAAAGCGGCGGTGAGAAAGGCCTAACGACTGGGCTCAAAAGGAAGATCCGCACGCGACGGAAGATCCGCCACGATCCGCCTTCACATGGAAAAAAATAATTAAACGCTGAAAAAGACCCTCTTAAGAAGGCCTTCAAACGTGGTTTTGGGGAGAAAGATTCTCAAAAAAGCCTTACAGGGTGAGGGGGGCTTTGTTATCATGGATTTGTTACGTGCATCTTTTAGAAGCGTCATTCTCAAACGTGAAGCGTATTTCTAATATTGCGACGTGTATTTCTTTAGGAGAGGTGTTCCATGGCGGAAGAACATTTGATTCAGTCCCTTGAGACTCTGGAACATGAGGCGCAGCAGCTTTTGCAGCAGGCGCAAGAAGATGAACGAGAGATTCTTGAAGCAGCTAAGCGTGATATCGCAGCAAAAGAGCGCGCTTTTGATGAGTCGGTGCATGAGAAGCGCCAGCAACAACGGCAGGCGCTTGAAGCGAAAAGCCGTGAAGAGATGGAGCGTCAGCTTGAGACTTATCGTCAAAGCTTGAAAGCTCAAACCGAAACATGGCGAGCTCAGTTAGACTCAGTCGTGGATTATCTCGTCGAAAGGAGCCTGAATTTCCGTGGCGATCGCTAAGATGGATCATGTGACCCTGATCGGGTCACAGACAGATATGACGGCGGTGATTCACGCGCTCATTCGGATGGGTGCACTTGATCTGCGCCGAAACGAGGAGCTTGAAGCTCAGATCCGTGAGCGTCGCTTGCTTTCTGAACACAGCTATGCGGTGGAAATTCCAGGCTTGGACTTCCATGAAGCCTTCAGGACGCGCATGGCACAGCTGGCGGATCCGGATAATCAGGACGAGGGCTTGCTCAGCAGGGCGATGACGGACTATCCGCGCTACATCGCGGAAACCCAGCGCCTCATTGACCGTCTTGAGTCGGCCGTGATGCTTTGTGCTCAAATTTCACCACAAAAGAAGCCGATGTTTAAGAAGCGTCGGCCGGTTTCGGAAGATGCCTTCCAAAGTTATGCCGGGCGTCAAAAGGAATTGATTGATGCCGTGCGCAGCTTGGAAGATGAGGAGCAGCGCTTGCACCGCTTGGAGGCGGAGCTGGGCCGTGCGGGGAGCCGCCGAGCTCAGTTGGAGCAAATGAAAGATTTGACTCTGCCGCAGGCCTTGCTTCAGGCTTCTTTTGAAGATGTCAAGCTCTATGCGGGTGTGGTTCAAAGTCACGCGGCTTTGGAAGAACTTGAGTCGAGTTTGTGCGCTTTTGGGTTTAAATATTTCCACTTTGATCCTTTGCGCCCTCTGGGCGAGAGTTTGGCGGTGATCCTGGCGGTCCATCGCGATGAAGCGGAGGCGCTTTATCGCAGTGCTTTGCAAAATGGTTTGTCGCCCTTGCCGGAACTTCCCGAACACTACGCGGGGGATTATGCAGCTGCTTTGCATGAGCATCAGTCTCTCGAGGAGGGGCTGCGCGCAGAAATGCAAGATTGCCGCGAGAAGATGAAAGCCTTGGCCGAAAATCGTTCGGATTTTGAAGCCTTGTCGGATTTTTACCGCGTGAGACAAGATATGTTGCGCGGATTGGAACGCGTCGCTCAAACCGGAGCGCTCTTTGTGGTTCAAGGTTATATTCCTCAGGCGCAAGTCGAATCGATCTTACGCACGTTGACGGCGCGATATCCTTTGGCGGTCTCGAGGCGAGAAGCGACACCAGAGGAAAATCCTCCCGTCTTACTTAAAAATGCCAGTTTGTTGGCGCCATTTGAAGAAGTGGTGGGGATGTTCTCGCCCCCCAAGCCTGGGGTCGATGTTGATCCTACGCCGATTATGGCGCCGACATATGCCTTCTTCTTCGGCATGATGCTGAGTGATGTGGGCTACGGCTTAGTTTTAGCTTTGCTCACGGGCTTTTTGCTCTGGGGGGCGCGTGTCGAGTCCAAGTCGATGCGAGGGATGTGCAAAGTTCTTTTTATGAGCTCGATTGTCTCCATGATCTGGGGGGCGATGTTTGGTGGATTCTTCGGCGACTTGCCCAAGGCACTGAGCGGCTCGGCCATCGACTTCAAGCCGCTTTGGTTCAATCCGCTGGAAGACCCGATGAAGCTGATGCTGTTTTCGGTCATTTTCGGGGTTATCCACCTCTTCCTCGGGATGGGCATCAACATGTACCTCTTGATCCGATCGGGGCAAGTCTATAGCGCTTTTGCGGAAGTCTTCCCCTGGTATCTCATCATTGGCGCTGGCTTTGGCTACGCGGGAACCCAGTCGATGATCTTCGCTTATTTGGCGATGATTGGTGCGGGCATTGTGCTTTTGTTCTCGCCGAACAAGAGCAAAAACCCGATTAAACGCCTGATCGGTGGCCTGTTGAAACTTTATGGAATTACGAGTTTCTTGTCCGATATTCTGTCTTATACACGTATTTTGGCGCTATCTTTGGCGACGAGCGTTATTGCGATGGTGGTCAATATGCTGGCGACACTTCCGGGCGCGACGGTGCTCGGCGTGGTCATTGCGGTTCCGGTGTTGCTCTTTGGGCACGCTTTGAACTTGGCATTATCCGGCTTGAGTGCTTACGTCCATACGACGCGCTTGCAATACGTTGAGTTCTTCGGGCGTTTCTACACAGGCGGCGGGACGGCCTTTAAGCCTTTTGAGGTGCGTACGGAATATGTGCGTCCCATGATTGAGGAACAAAAGCTCAGCTGAGCCTTTGTCTCTCTGATTCAATTGACCGAAAGCGTCTCTTGCGAAAGCGGCGCACGGATATAAATTAAGTATTTTGTTGCCAAATGGCACAGGAGGAAATTATGAATGAAGTGACTCAGATTCTGGGCAGCCCTTATTTCACGGGAACCGTGTTGACGCTCTTGGGCGGCGTTTTGGCGGCGCTCTTGGCGGGCATTGGTTCGGCGAAGGCGGTTGGCCACGTCGGTTCGGTGGTTTCGGGCGTCTTGACCGAAGATCCTGAAAAGTTCGGTAAGCTCATCGTGCTTCAGGCCCTTCCGGGTTCTCAGGGGATCTACGGCCTGCTCGTCTGGTTCTTTGTCTTGATTTTCGGCGGCTTCCTCAGCGGTAATGCGGGTGACATTACGCTGGTCAAAGGTGCGCTCTATTTTGCGGCCTGCATGCCCATGGCTTTTGTCGGCTACTTCTCGGCGAAGTTCCAGGGCAATGTGGCGGCAGACGGCGTTTCTCTCGTCGCTAAGCGTCCGGATCAACAGGTCAAGGCCTTGATCTTGGCGGCGATGGTTGAGACCTACGCGATCTTTGCGCTCTTGGTGTCCGTGCTCTCCATCCTCTTTGTCTCTCAGATCTGATTTTAGATTTGAATCTTGGGTCAAAGTCCAGGACCAAGCTGCGGCAAAGTGCCTTTAGCGCTTGTGCTTCTTGCGGAGCTATATCGTCTGTCTAAAAGAGAAGCTGCGGCAAGAGAATCTGCGGCGCGCGACGCTTGGACTTTCGCTGTGACCTTGAGTGAAAGGCGGGATCAAGCGCCTGCCATCAAAGGCCACATCGACTGGGTTTTCGAGATAGGAAAAGGAGAAAATCATGGACGGATTGGATCAAATCCGCGAAAAGGTGTTATCGGATTATCGGGCCAAAGCCGAAGAAATTCGGGCCCGCGCCGAGGCCATGGCGCAGCAATTGCGTCAAGAAGCTGCGGCGCGCAGTGAGGCCTCCGAGGCTCGTTTTCAAGAAGAGTTAGTTCAGGGACAAGCTCAGGCAGATCGCCGATTACAGTCAGAGCTCAACATGGAGCGCCGTCGCGTTGAACTGCAAGCTAAAAATGCCTTGATGGAAGAAGTCAAAGGCGAGACGAAAAAAGCGCTTTTGGCTCTGCCGACGGAGAAAAAACAAGCCTTTTATTTGCAACTCTTGGAGGCGCAGGCCTTGGAGGGTGATGAGTTGGTTTTGGCTCCGGCCGATCAGGCCTTAGCTCCGGTTTTGGTGGCGGCTTGTTCTAAATCGATCAAGGCCTCTGCTGAAGCGGGGCACTTTGACGGGGGCATTTTGCTCAAAAGAGAGCGTGTGACCTTGTCTTTGACCTTTGACGAAATTATCGATAGCGAACTACAGGCGAATCAGACGGAAATCGCAAATCGCCTTTATCGCTAAGTCGGCCTCAAACAGGCTGTGGAAACAACGAAGGAAGATACATGTTGACAGCACACACAAGTCGAAAGACAAAAGGGCGCCCGAGAAGCTGGCATCGACAGGTGACGCAGGACCAGCGCTTTGGTCATGCAACCGGTCGTCTTCGCGTCTTGGAAGGGCTTTTGCTTCATCATGATGAGCTGACCCTTTTTTCTGATCGGACGACAGATCTAGCCGTGCTCGGCGACATTTTGGACCGGGCAGCTTACCCACAGGCCGAGACTTTGGATGAACGCTATGCGAGAGAAGAAGAACGGATCGATGCGCTCATCAAAGAAGTCGCCGCACAAAGCGTCTTGCCACAGGTGCTTTTGCTTGAAAAGGATTACCACAATGTCAAGTGGATGCTGAAATCCTTGCTCCTACAGGCGCGTCACGAAGTGAAGGCGCAAGGGGCAAAAATAGGGCAAGAGGCCGCGTCGACGCAGGGCGGATTTGGGGAAGAAGAGATCGCATCTCACCCCGCGCGCTACGAGATTATGGCGGCGCTGAATCAGGCACAGGCTTATACCGGCAAAGATCGCTCTCTGGATACGAAGCAATTTCAGACGGAAGATATTTTGGATGCGCTCGGTGTGCAACAAAATGAGGGTCCTTACCCGGATCAGGTCGCAAGTCGATTGCTGAAGGGCTATCACCCAGCGGATCGTCTTTGGGACGAATTGATCACGGTTTTGCGCGGGGGTTACATCGCTTCTCCTTGCGATCCGATGCTGATCGAGGGGGTGCTTAGAGCCCTGCGTGCCTATTTGGCCTTCCAAGATTTGAGCTTGATTGATATCGTGCTGGATCGTGCGTATTACGAGGAACTTGCCAAGTGGGCGGATGCCTCACAGTGTGGGAGTGAACGCGAAATTATTTTGGACTTTTTGGCGCTCAAAGCCGATGCGACCAACCTCCAAAGCCTCATCCGAGTGGTGCGCGCTGGCCTGGGCCCAGTTTACTTAAGCCAGGTTCTCGTCCCCGGCGGCGACGTGTCCCCAGAGCGCATTGTGGCAGAAGCTTATGAGCCCGTTTCTCGTTTGCAAGAAGCATTGGCGCAACAAGGCGAAGGATCCAAAAGCGATTTGAGCATCGTGGAAAGTCTCTACCAGCATTCATTGGCGGCTTCGCTTGTTCCTTATGTCGCGCGGAGCAAGGCGGTGGATGAGATTCGAGACTTTGGTCGCGATCGAGACAATTTATTGATGAGATTGGCAGATAAAGGTCGCTTGACGGGCTGTACGGCGGAAGTCGTTTTTGGTTATTGGATGGCGAAACAAATGGAGCTTCGCAATATCCGAATTATGACCGCGAGCCGCAGTGTGGATATCAGTTTTGATGCGACCATGCGCCTTTTGCGCGATAGCTACACCAGCGTGGCGTAAGAGAAAGGGCGAGAACTATGAAACAGAAAACAAAGCGCATGGCTGTGATGGGAGACATGGGGAGTGTCATCGGCTTTCGCGGCCTCGGGCTTGAGGTTTATCCCGTAGATGAGCAAACGAACTCGGAAGAGCTTTTGCGTGAACTCATTCGATCGGAAAATTACGCCGTGATCTTTATGACGGAGCAAGTGATGCAGGCGTGTTCAGACGTGGTGTCGCAGTACCGTTTTGACGTGCTTCCAGCTCTGGTGCCCATTCCCGCATCCAGTGGGCAGATTGGGATCGGCGAGGAAGCGATACGCGTCTCCGTGAGAAGAGCGGTCGGCTTTGATCTATTCGCAAACAAGGAAGAGGAGAGCTAAGACATGCAAAAGTTGAGTCAGGGCACGATTCGAAAAGTGTCGGGGCCATTGGTCGTTGCAGAAGGAATGCGTGACGTGCAGATGTTCGACGTGGTTCAGGTCGCAGAAGTTGGCCTGATCGGCGAAGTGATTGAGGTGCACGGAGATTTGGCCTCGATTCAGGTTTATGAAGAAACGGCGGGGCTGGGACCGGGCGAACCGGTTCGCTCAACTGGAGCGCCCCTTTCGGTGGACTTGGCGCCTGGCCTGATGGGCAATATCTTTGACGGCATTCAGCGTCCGCTTGAAACCATGCGTCAGCAGATGGGTGGCAATATCGCTCGCGGTGTGCGCATCGACAAGCTTGATCGTGAAAAGACCTGGGCTTTTACGCCTACGGTTCAAGTCGGAGACAGCGTTC
The DNA here is from genome assembly GCA_023388205.1 of Bacillota bacterium. Taxonomy (GTDB): domain Bacteria; phylum Bacillota; class Clostridia; order Saccharofermentanales; family Fastidiosipilaceae; genus JAEWGS01. The sequence goes on along the minus strand of JAEWGS010000027.1, from coordinate 44,507 downwards.
AGGCGGGCGATGTGATCGGGACGGTTCCGGAAACGGATTTGATCACGCATAAGGTCATGGTCCCTCCGAGCATTCAGGGCGCATGCAAGGTTCTCAAAGTGGTGCCTGCGGGCGATTACACGATTGTGCAGCCCTTAGTTGAACTGGAGACGGAAACGGGCGAGCGCCGCGAAGTGCCTATGCTTCAACAGTGGCCCGTGCGAAAGGCGCGTCCTCATGCCGGCAAGCTCGCACCGAGTGAACCTTTGATGACGGGCCAGCGCGTCGTCGATACCTTCTTCCCTTTGACCAAGGGGGGGACAGCGGCGGTTCCGGGCCCCTTCGGTTCCGGTAAGACGGTCATTCAGCATCAGCTTGCGAAGTGGGCGGCTTCTGATATCGTCGTTTACATCGGCTGCGGTGAGCGCGGCAATGAGATGACGGACGTGCTCGGCGAATTTCCCGAACTCAAAGACCCCAAGTCAGGCAAATCTTTGATGGAGCGCACGATCTTGATCGCGAATACCTCGGACATGCCCGTGGCGGCGCGTGAAGCTTCGATTTACACCGGTATTACGATTGCTGAGTATTACCGTGACATGGGTTATTCAGTGTCGATCATGGCAGACTCGACTTCGCGTTGGGCGGAGGCTTTGCGTGAGATGAGCGGCCGTTTGGAAGAGATGCCCGGTGAGGAAGGTTATCCCGCTTACCTAGGTTCTCGCTTGGCTCAGTTCTATGAGCGCGCAGGCATGGTTTATTGTTTGGGCCAAGATCGTCGCTTGGGCGTTTTGACGGCGATCGGTGCGGTTTCGCCTCCTGGCGGTGATATGTCAGACCCCGTTGTTCAGTCGACTTTGCGTATCGTCAAAGTGTTCTGGTCGCTCGACGCGCAACTTGCTTATAAGCGTCACTTCCCAGCCATCAACTGGCTCAACAGTTATTCCTTGTATGAAGATAAAGTGCTCAGCTGGATGGATGAGCATGTGAATAATCATTGGAAGCAGAATCGTATGGAAGCGATGCAGCTGCTGCAAGATGAGTCTGAACTTGAAGAGATCGTCAAGTTGGTCGGTGCGGACACCCTTTCAGTCAAAGACCGCTTGAAGCTGGAAGCGAGCCGCTCGATTCGTGAAGACTTCTTGCATCAGAACAGCTTTGATGAGATTGACACCTATACTTCGCTCGAAAAGCAGTACTACATGCTTGATTTGATTTTGAGTTACTACCACAAAGGTTGTGAGGCTTTGGACCGCGGCGTGCCCTTTAAGGCTTTGACGCAGCTTCAGGTTATGGAAGAAATCGGCCGTTATAAGTACACGCTCGAAGACCAAGTCCAAACGCAATATCAGCAGGTGCAAAAAGCTCTAACGCAAGAAATCGATGCGTTGAGGGAGGAATAACATGGCGAAATCATTTAGAACAATTGAAGAGGTTGCAGGTCCTCTGATGCTCGTACGCGATGTCGAGGGCGTGACCTTTGATGAGCTCGGCGAGATCGTCTTGCCTTCCGGTGAAGTCCGTCGTTGCCGTGTTTTGGAAATTGATGGATCAGATGCTTTGGTGCAATTGTTTGAAAGCGCTATCGGGATCAACATCCAAGAAAGTGAAGTGAAATTTTTGGGGCACGGCCAAGAGCTCGCAGTGTCTAAAGATATGCTCGGCCGTATCTTTAACGGAACAGGTCGCCCGATCGATGGCGCCCCTCCGGTGATTCCTGAAAAACGCCTCGATATTAACGGCGCGGCGATGAACCCTGCGGCGAGAGACTATCCCAACGAGTTTATTCAGACGGGTGTTTCTGCGATCGACGGCCTCAACACGCTCGTCCGTGGTCAAAAGCTCCCGATCTTCTCAGGTTCAGGTATGCCCCATGCGCAGCTGGCCGCTCAGATCGCGCGTCAGGCCAAAGTGCTCGGCAACGATGAACAGTTCGCGGTGGTCTTCGCGGCGATGGGGATTACTTTTGAAGAAGCGGATTATTTCATGACTGACTTCCGCAAGACGGGCGCGATTGATCGTACGGTCATGTTCTTAAACTTGGCGGATGAGCCGGCGATCGAGCGTATTTCTACCCCGCGTATGGCTTTGACCTGTGCGGAATATCTGGCCTTTGACCTCGACATGCAAGTGCTCGTCATTATGACAGATATGACTTACTACGCAGAAGCTTTGCGTGAAGTGTCTGCTGCTCGAAAAGAAGTTCCGGGACGCCGTGGTTATCCGGGCTATCTCTACACAGACTTGGCGGGACTCTATGAACGCGCTGGCCGCAAAAAAGGCAAAAAAGGCTCGATCACGATGATGCCGATTTTGACCATGCCAGACGATGACAAAACCCACCCCATTCCGGACTTGACCGGCTATATCACTGAGGGACAGATCATTTTGGATCGCGGCCTTTACAATACGGGGCTTCGTCCACCGATTGACGTGTTGCCGTCTTTGTCTCGTCTAAAAGATAAAGGTATCGGTGAAGGCAAGACGCGCGCGGATCACGCGCAGGTGATGAACCAGCTCTTTGCGGCCTATTCACGTGGTAAAGACGCCCGCGAGCTGGAGGTGATCTTGGGTGAGTCAGCTTTGAGTGAGACGGATAAGCTTTATGCGAAATTCTCAACGGCTTTCGAAAAAGAGTATGTCTCACAGGGCTTTACCAGTAATCGCAGCATCGAAGAGACCATGGATATTGGCTGGTCCTTGTTGCGCATTTTGCCGAAGTCTGAGCTGCGCCGTATTCGTGAGTCCTTTATTGAACAGTACTATTAATTGAGCTGAGGAGGTCGATATGGCGAATGATCGGATGAGTCCGAACCGCATGTCGCTCATGCGCCTCAAGCGTGAGCTCAAGACGGCGATGCGCGGTTATAGCATGCTCAAAGATAAGCGCGACGGTCTGATGAAAGAATTCCTTGCGATGGTCGAAGGGACGCTTGAATTGAGACAAAAAGTAGACCAGCTTTTGGGCAACGCTGCTTTGGCGATGAGTATGGCTCGAGCTGTGATGCAACCAGAAATGCTCGACGAGGCCATGCAGCTGTCCGCAGAATCTTTGGCTTTTGACGTGGACTACAAAAGCGTGATGGCGGTGGAATATCCTGTTTTTCACAGCGTGAGTCCTTTGGAGACGGCGCAAACGGGGCGATTTACTTATGGTGTAGCTTCAACGACAGGCGAGTTGGATTTAGCTTTGCACGCTTTGAGGGAAGCGCTTCCTGTCATGATTCAGCTGGCTGAGCGCGAAAAGCAGCTTCAGTTGATGGCGGGGGAAATTGAAAAGACGCGCCGCAGAGTCAACTCCTTGGAGCACGTGATGATTCCTAAGCTTCAACGGCAAATCAAAGTGATCGCCATGCGCATGGATGAAAATGAACGCGACAATTTGACTCGATTGATGAAGGTCAAAGATATGTTGCTCGAAGAGCAAATTCGCGCACGTCAACAGCGCGAGGGTCAACCGCGCGAGGCTTGATGTGCCAAGGCCTAAGAAGCCTGTGCTTGATTAAGCGTAGGGGCAGAACTGTACGCCAAAACTTGGACGCGATAAATAAAATTGCTAGCCAGCCCTATGGAGGGCCTGGTCTCGGTACTCGACCGGGGCCAGGCCCTTCAGTTTTACCTGGCGTCTTACGTGGTTCCAGTGGTGGATGGTGGCTTTCAGATCAGCCTTGTTTTTCAGCCGTGCAAGCACGGAAGCAGCAACATCAGCCATTAAGCAGCACCTCCATCACAGCCATCAATTTTTTATAAACTCGCATTTTCTTTGCGTAACTTGAAAGATTACTCAGATTCTTTTTTTGATCGGCAGCATAGGCATTGAGCGCCTTATTAAACATTTCGTTGTCCAGCTTTGTGCGGTATTTGAAACAGTCGCAAATGGTGCGTTCCCGATCATAAACAGCAAGCTGTACACCATTGAAATCCCCGCTTGTTCTTCCAATTTCAAACAAAGCAGGCTGTATAAAATATGCTTTTGTCGCAAGAGAGTCGATGTTCAGTTTTGTCCGTGAAAAAGTACGGGGAACAGCGATCGACCATTGCCTGGGCGCAAAGTCGTTGTAACCGTAATAGAACAGCGCCGATTCAACGCAAACGATGCTTTCGGGAAGGAGCGTGGCAAGCACCTGTTCTTCCTTTATATCTTCCTGCTCGGCGAGTTGGTAATAGCCATGTCTGACGCGTTCAAGATAGCCCTCTTTGCATAGATTGGCTACCTCATAGTTGGAAAGCCCCTTGGTGACAAAATCAGCGGTTTTTGCAATACCATTGTTATTTTTTATAATGTTTTTTACGGTTTTCATTCTGTCCATTCATTCACCAACTTTCAAGACACAACTTTTCAAGATTGTGTTCGAAAAATATTACGACATAGAATCGTTCCAATATCAACAATTTTTAAAACACAGTCATGGGAGGCAGTTCATAGTTCAAAGGGACGCCTCTTTTTTTTGCGCGCCGTGTCGCGGCGCGGCGGCCATGTCGCCTTAGGCAATTCATGTTAAATGTGACAAAAAACTAGAGAATTGGGGGCAAAATGGAGAAAATAGGCGAATGAAGGGGCAAAATAAGCTTGCAGTTTAGAGAGGCTTTTGATAAGGTTTGCACAAATTCATTCGAAGTTCTCAGAGATTGAATTGTCGTTTTCAATCAGGATGAGATCTCAGTCGGCCTTTTATGAATAGAAAAACGGTTGGGTGTGACCATGAGAAGAGCGCAGCACATGGATTGGTTTAGTCAAGCGAAGTATGGACTTTTTGTTCACTTTGGTTTGTATTCCTTGCTTGGCGGACGATGGCAAGGTGAAGATGCTCCTTGGCTTTCAGAATGGATCATGCATACGAAGGCCATTCCCTTTGAACGCTATCAGAAATTAATGGATGATTTTGACCCGCAGGCTTTTGACGCGAGGGCGCTTTGTCGCTTCGCTAAGCAGGCGGGTTTTCGTTACCTCTGTTTGACGACGAAGCACCATGAGGGTTTCGCACTTTTTGATTCGCAAGTGTCGACTTACACCAGTATGCACGCAAAAGCGAAGCGCGATTTGGTCCGTGAGCTCTCTTCTGCCTGTGCAGAGTTTGGCCTCGTGTTTTGTGTCTATTATTCTCAAGCCCAAGATTGGTCCGATCCCAATGCGTATGAGGCTTATCGCAATACGAGTCCGCAAAATTTTGAGCGCTACTTTGAGACGAAGTGTTTACCTCAAGTGAAAGAACTTTTGACACAGTACGGCCGTATCGGAATGATTTGGTTTGACACGCCGATGGGTATGTCTTTTGAACAATGCCTTCGTCTAAAAAATTTAGTCAAAGAGCTTCAGCCGGAGTGTCTGATTTCTGGACGCATCGGGCATGGACTCGGAGACTTTAGAGAAACTGGGGACAATATGCTGCCGGCCTTGCCACAGACGCAGGTTTTTGAGCTGCCAGCAACGTTGAATGAATCTTGGGGTTATAAAATTTCAGATCAAGCGTATCGATCTGAGAAATCTGTGCTCGATGAGCTCTTTGCGGTCTTGTCGCGTGGCGGTAATTACTTGCTGAACGTCGGTCCGATGGGGACGGGCGAGGTGCCAGAGGCTTCTTTGAAAATTTTGGAAAATGTTGGACAGTACCTTAAGAAGCATGGTGAAGCGATTTATGGTTGCGAGGCGACGCCTGTGTACCCTTATGTGCAAGACGACTTTTATATGACGCAGCGACCAGGGCGTATTTATATTTACTTGAGACGGCGACAAAAATCTGAGCAACTCGCTTTGTTCAATTTGGAAAATAAACCGCTGGCAGCGAGACTTTTGGCGACGGGTGAGCCACTTGAGCTCATTGACGGGGAAGATTTAGAAGGGCACAGCTATTGGCGAATTAAGCTTCCTGAGTCTTGTATTGATCGCAGCGGGCGCTCGGGTCAAGATGAGCGCGATCAAGTGAAGGCGGGGACGGATGTTGGAGCGGATCTAGATCAGGAGATTTTACCGATTATTGCGGTTGATATTGAAGGTGACGAACTCAAAATAGAAGCTTTTTGACCGATTTGACTGAATCGGGGGCGTCTTGTGCCGGCAAGCTTCTAAGACCGAAGCAAGACAAGATAAGACCGAAGCAAGACAAGGACAAAGACGAAGACAAGACCGAAGACGCAGGCGAAGATGAGATCAGTCGATCGCGCTTGTGAAAAAAGGCGAAGAAGGCGAAGTTTTCGGGAATTTTCGCACATAAGAGGGTCAGTCAACCAGAAGCCGCAGCCAGCGGATGACCTTCACCAGCAAGAAGCTCGCAGTCAGCGCATGACGCAACTGTTAAGCTAAAAAAACTAAGTTCCTAAAACGCCAAACTGCGCGTCTGATTGTGAGACAGGCGCAGCCGTGAGGAAGCCTAGGAGACTTCTTTGATACATGGCTTAATAAAAACGGCAGAACAGTGAACGGTGCAAACCGGGACCACCCGAAAGGGCCGCAAATGGCGGAGAATGGAGGAACAGATGAAGAGAAAAGCTGTATGGGCATTGACGTTAGCGACGGCTTTGCTTTTTTCTGCGGGACTGACGCCGCAGCGAGGGACAGAAGTCCGAGCGGAAGATCAGCCTGCAATTGAGCTCAACGAGCCGGGCACTTACCCCATCGCCAAAGAAAAGGTCGAGATGACTATGATGCGCTTGGCGATGCCGAACGTGGTGGACTACGAGACCAACGATTTCTCGAAATTCATCGAGGAACTGACGGGTGTGCATTGGAAGATTCAAACGGTGAGCATGGACAATGCCGACACGCAAGTCAATTTGGCGATGAGTTCAGGCGAGCTGCCGAACGTGTTTTTGTTCTCCACGCCGAGCGTCTCTCGTTATGGCGTCAAAGAGCAGCAGCTGATGCAACTGGACGATTTGATTGAACCGAATATGCCGAATTTCATGGCCTATCTCAAGGAGAATCCAAGCCTGAAAGAAAGAATCACTCAGACGGATGGGCATATCTACGCTTTGCCGGCGATCAACCAGTGCTATCACTGTTCTTTCCGCGACAAAATGTGGGTCAATACGAAGCACTTGGAAGAGTTGGGCAAAGAGATGCCTCAGACAATTGATGAACTCTTTGACGTGCTCAAAGCGTATAAAGAAAAGCATCCTGAAGGCGTGGGGATTGCAGGCTCGATCGATGGCTGGGGACAGCAGTTTACCAATTGGCTGACGAATCCTTTCATCTTGGATCCGGGTTCTTACAACGGCAAGCTGGTGGTCGGCGACGATCATAAGATCTTCAGCATTGCCCAGCAAGAGGCCTATCGTGACGCTTTGCGTTTGATGCGTAAACTTTATGTGGAAGGGTATCTTTACGAAGGTGCTTTGACGCAAAATCACGAAGCTTACCGCACGATGATGAATGAACCCGGTGAGCCGGTCCTTTTTGCCCCTTATGGGACGATTTCGGATGCCTACGATGCGACGAGCAGTCCAGAAGCTTATGCCGCCTACCGTGTGACTTTGCCGCTCAAAGGACCGAAGGGTCAGCAAATTGCGACGCACTATAAGCATGACGGCGTACAAGAAGCGGCCTTTGTGCTCTCTGAAAATTGCCCCTACCCGGAAGTGGCTTTGCGTTTCGCCGATTATTTTTACACGTTAAAGGGATATCTAAGCATGCAATTTGGTCCGGATGAAGGTAAGGACTGGACCCTTGATGTCGGTGATGCGAAGGGCTTAGACGGTGGCAAAGCACTCTATAAAATTTTGAATCCCTATAGTTCTGATCCTCAAAATCACGACTGGCAAGATGTCGGTTTGAACTTCGCGACAGCTGCGACGCGTATGGGACAGGCGGTTGAAGGTGAAGTTGACTTCAGCAAACCCGAAGCCCTCGAATCCTTGCTGGCGACCGAAACGCGCGAAAAGTGTGAACCTTATGCTCAGCCAGAAGAAGGTCCGGATCTTTTGCCCGCCTTGCACGTGACGGCAGATGAATCTGATGAATTGAAGCTGATCGTGGAAGAAGTCAACAACTACATTGAAAGCAAGCGCACGGAATTCATCACGGGCGTGGCGGATATCGAAGATGATGCCGCCTGGCAGGCCTACTTGGATGGCTTCGCGGGCGTTGGCATGGATCAGTTGATTCAGATCATGCAGACGGCTTATGAACGCCAGATGGGTGCGAAATAAATCAGTTTTGATGTAAACCGGCAGTGAAAACTAGGAGCGCTGCCAGCAGGGGGCGCTCCTTTTTCAATGTTTAGACTCTCGCTTCTTCATTTGCCATGAGGTAGAGGCGAACTTGCCATAAAGAAAGAAGGTCTCTATGCAGCGTTCAAGCGCGCTCTTGCTCTCCAAGCGAAACCGCTCGCTGAGGCGAAACACCTGGCAATTTTGGCTGCTTCTAGCCTTGCCACTCCTTTATATTTTGATTTTTGCATATGTGCCGATGTTGGGCATCGTGATTGCCTTTAAGAATTACAGTCCTAAGGCGGGTATCTTTGGAAGTCCCTCGGTCGGCTTCAAATACTTTGAACAGTTTTTGGGCACACCGTCGAGTCAAAGGGTCATCTGGAATACTTTGCGCATTGGTCTTTACTCTTTGGCGGTCGGCTTCCCTTTTCCGATTTTGCTGGCGGTGCTTTTGAATGAAGTTCGTTCGGTGATCTACAAGAAGACCGTTCAGATGGTGACTTATGCGCCATACTTCATTTCGACTGTGGTCATGGTCGGTATGTTGATGCAACTCACAGATTTGAGAAATGGTGTGTTCAATCGAATCTTGATGTTACTCGGGCAAAATCCGATCAACTTTTTCGGATCGGGTCCGATTTTTGATCATCTTTATGTTTGGAGTGGCGTGTGGCAAGCTGCCGGCTACGGTTCAATTATTTATATCGCGGCTTTGTCTGGTGTGAGTCAGGAGTTAAAAGAAGCGGCGATCGTCGATGGTGCCTCTCGACTCAAAAGGATCTGGCACGTCGACTTGCCGGCTATTGCGCCCACAGTCGTGATGATGCTGATTTTCAATGTCGGACAAATCATGAACATTGGATTCGAAAAAATTTATCTCATGCAAAATCCAGTGAATAAACCGTGGTCAGATATTATTTCAACTTTGGTTTATCGCGTTGGCTTAGAAGGCGGGAATTACGGTTTCTCGACGGCTGTAGGGCTCTTCAACTCGGTCCTGAGTCTCGTGCTCTTCTTGATCGCGAATATGATTTCAAAGCGTCTGACAGAGACGTCTATTTGGTGAGGGGGTCCAGATGATGAAACTCAAAGAACAAAGATGGACCGACCGCGCATTCATGATTTTCGTCTACGGCTTTTTGACGCTTTTCTTCCTCGCGGTGCTGTTTCCGCTCGTTTTTGTCTTGAATGCGTCGATCAGTGATCCTCAGGCAGTGATCCGTGGACAGGTCTTTTTGTGGCCGGTTGGCTTTACGCTCAAAGGTTACAAAGCCGTATTCGCCTACCATCGTTTGATGACGGGCTTTGGCAATTCGTTTTTTTACATGGTCGTAGGGACCTGCATCAATATTGCGATGACCATGCTTTGTGCTTATCCGCTCTCTCGTCCGCAGTTTCCAGCGCGGCGCTTCGTCTCTTTGATTTTGATGTTCACCATGATCTTCAGTGGCGGTTTGATTCCGACTTTTATCGTCGTTGATCGGCTCGGCTTGACGAATACCCGTTGGGCGATGCTGATTCCGGCGGCGATGTCGGTCTGGAACGTGATGATTGCAAGAACTTATATCAGTCACACGATTCCCAATGAGCTCTATGAAGCGGCGGAAATTGATGGATCCAGTCCGATCCACTTCTTTACATCTTGTGTATTGCCTCTAAGCAAACCGATCATTGCGGTTTTGGTTCTTTACTACGGTGTCGGGCACTGGAACGCTTACTTTAATGCTTTGATCTATCTTCGTAACCCCAGTTTGTTCCCTTTGCAATTGGTTTTGAGGGATATCCTTGTCGTGAATAAAATCGATCCGACGCTGATTACTTCTGCGGAGGCTTTGGCAGCGAAGCAGGGCATGCAAGATTTGCTCAAATATTCAGTCATTGTCGTCGCTTCGGTTCCCGTCTTGCTGATTTACCCGATGGTGCAACGCTACTTTGTTCAAGGCGTTATGATCGGCTCGCTCAAAGGGTGATCCTTCGTTTGCAAAAGTAAATGAACTTAGACGGGGCACCCAAGCAGCGACGGCGCGGGGCAGGATGGGCACGCAGAGCCCAATATTTCGAAGTGACATATTTTTAAGTGAAAAGATCAAAGACCAGCGAGAAGGCTGGTCTTTGATCTTTTGATGATTTTTGTATCGCTAGAGTTGGCTTGGGCTAAAGCCTTGCCATTTGGCCACGTGATATAAGTGGATCTTTATAGGCTCCAGCTGTCAAAAGCGCCGAGGTCAGAAGGCAGAAGAAGCCCGGTCCGCGGCGCGAAAGCGTAGACCGTCGCCGCAACGCCGTCGGGGGTGCAGCTGCGCTTGAATTGATTTTGCTTGAAACGCTTGAGGAAACGAGAGAGGGTCTCGTCGATTTCTGTGGCTTCGTGGCGGACGAAGCAATTGCCCGAACCTTTGATGACCAACTCGTCGTTATCTTCAATATAGCGTTTGAGGTTTTCTCCCGTAAAAGTGTGATGCGCCAGAGCTTGCATGAGCTCGACATCCATCACACCTTGTAGCAGCAGGCCGATGAAAAAATCGTGTAAGGCGTAAGAGCCCAGTGTTTTTTCGCTCTGCTGATTTTGACTTTGGTCTTCATGACGGGGCAAAAGCTCGGGGGAAATCGGTGCGTCCAAAACCCCGCGAAGGGCTTTTTTTAGGGCCACGTGATTCACCTGCGCCTCATCTTCTAACAGACGCTGATAGGCCATCAAAAGGTGGGGCATCAGGGTCTTGGCGATGGCGCCATTCACGCCGAGCATGGACATGTGATCCCCGTTATAGGTACACCAGCCGAGAGCAATTTCCGAGAGATCCCCCGTCCCAATGACGAGGCCGCCGACGCGATTGGCGTAGTCCATGAGGATTTGGGTGCGTTCTCTCGCCTGGGCATTTTCATAGGTGATATCAAAGAGACCTTCGGGCTGTTCGATATCTTTGAGATGTTGCGTCACCGCTTCGCGAATTGAGATTTCTCGTTCAGGTAAGCCGAAAGCGTGCATGAGCTCGTAAACGTTTTGGTAGGTCTGATCCCCTGTACCAAAGCCCGGCAGGGTGATCGCGTGGATATCTGAGAGCGGGCGCTTTAATCTCAAATGAACTAAGGCACAGGCGAGCAAAGCGACCGTAGAATCCATGCCGCCAGAAAGGCCCAGCACAGGAACGCTCCCCGTGAGCTCTAAACGACGCGCGATGCCCGCGATTTGATTTTCGATGACGGATTCCGCGTAAAGGCCGATGTTGACTTTACCGCAGGGGAAAAGGGGATGTGGGCAAAGTGCCTGTTCGCTTTTTTCATGAAGATAAATGGGTGAATCAAGCGCCTCGTCCTCAGCTACGCACTCACAGAGCAAGAGCGTTTCGGTGTTGATCGACGTTTCAGCCCGATCGCGGAAATTTTGTTTGGCGCGCGCTTGAAGGAGTTGAGGGCAGATGCTGATGGCATCAAGCGCCTTGATCTCTTCGCCGAGCACGTGTTCGTAGGCGAGCAGGCTTTCACCGGCGGAGGCGATGAAATGTTCGTGACGGAAGCAGTGGTCACTCATGGATTCGTAGGCACCGGGGGTCGATAGCAAGATGGTGCAAAGGGGGTCTTCGCTGAGCAAGGAGATGCGCGTCAAGAAGTCATCCCCACCACTGGCCCAAGCGCTAGACAAAAGCGGGCAAAGGACAATCGGCGCACGTCCGTCTTCCTGATTTATATCTTCGAGACCTGTGCAAAGTGAAATGACTTGATCGCAAGCGTGTTGATCTTTTTCGTGAAAGAGTGGCACAACTGCGGGTGCAAAAGATTGATCGAGAATGTTCAGAGAAAAAGCCTCAGAGAGACGGAGCGTAAAAGAAGAAATCTTTTTTAGCTGTCGCATGGCGTGAGCAAACAGAGGGGCGAGGCTACGAGCGAGCGCGCCTTTGGGTAAAGGGTGGACAACGCAGGCAATCACATCTCCTGCGCGAATCAGGCATTCGATGGGCAAGAGGCCAAGGGGGGTGTCGAAGATGGCGCCAACATTAAAAACGGTCGGAAAGGCTTCGCTTTGCGCGATTAGTTTGCAAAAGGCTTGACGGAGCGTTTGCTGAAATTCCTTGTGTGTGGCGTAGTGACCTAAGGTGAGCCCGCTTAAAGATAAGGGAGGGAGGCAAAGGACCTCATGCCCTGCTTCGTGGGCGGATTGGACGAGTTCGAGGATGCGTTCGGCATTTTGAAGGGGGCGGCCGAGTTCAAGCTGCGGGGTCGCGCAGGCGAGATTCAAAAAGATTTGCGTATGCATAAAGCCTCCTAGGATGTCATGAATCATGTCGCTCATTATAGCGAGCTGAGCGCTTGGACGCGAAAGGCTTCGAAAGAAGCTGTCGTCTAGGGCCTCATCAAAAGCGCTTTGAGAGAACAAAGGTCATAGGTGAGGGGCGCTTCGATGGGTTAAAATAAAAACTCGAGACAAGAGAATGTTGACGGTTGAAGAGAGGAGGTTTTAGATGCCGACGAAAGACAGTCTCAACGATCAGATATCTGAATTGCGTCGACAAAACCTCGCCCAGGAGGACGTGCCCAGCCCCTTGGGGGTGCGCAGGCTCTCTTCTTTGCAAGCGGATCCGATTCAAGCGCACACCGATGTAGATACAATTCTCAGAGAGATTGATCAGGAAAAGAAAAATCAGGATGAACAGCTCGACCGAGATATTCAAGAGCACTTTTGGCAGGCAGCCAAAGAGGGCTTTGATGATTTCGATGATTTTGGTGATGAGTCAGATGACGCGTCTATGGGAGACACCGATGCCGCTGAAATCCTTATGAAAGGCGAGATGTATCAACCGCTTCGCGAAGAGTTACGCCAACTGAAGTTGATCGAAGACAACCCCTATTACTCGGCGCGCGAAAAGGCCCGATTAAGAGAGAAAATTCAAGCGGACATTCGTCGAAAGACGAGACGACACCGGGCGGAGGCTCAGGCTGCGGCGGCGGTCGCCGAAGCGAAGCGCTTGAGCCAGATGAAAGCACAGCTGCACCAGACCCAAAGTCGAAACGGCTTCGATGCTTTGGCGCATGACGCTGGCGCTGCTGGAATGGAAAGGGATGACGCGTTGCATCCTAACCGTGCAGGCGGATACGGTGACGTTTACGGGGCAGGCTACGGATCAGGCTACGGGTCGGACTACGGATCGGACTACGGGGCTCATTCCGCTGCGTTTGATGACGCGAGTGTTTCGTTAGACGCAAGGGGCAGGCGGCGGGCTCACGCTTTTGCTTTGGGCGATTCAGGTCAAAATGCCTCGGGGCTTTCGAAGCGGCGGCGTGTCATTTTATGGGTGCTTTCTATTTTGCTTGCTTTGAATTGTCTATTCCTATCCGTTCTTTATATTTTTCGTGGATTTTACATGGGGACGAGCTTGAGACAGACGATTGATCACATCGATCCGGGTATGACAACGGTCCGTGTCGTCGAAAATGGGCAAATTGTGCGCCATACCTTGGCGGAGGTCTTTTACGGTTATTTTCAGTTGGGTTCACAGCTTGACTTGAACCAGGTGATCTCGGCTTTTTGGCAGGCAGGCTTTCGCGATTTTTCCTATGACTACATGACGATGCTTCGAGATGACCTCAAAAACGGAACGAATACGGCGATCAATTCGGGGGAAGCTCTGCTTTGGAAGTATTTGGGAGATCGACGTGAAAGTGTCGCATCCCGCCTGGGTCAATCGCTTTACTCGGGCGCTTACGTCAATATCTTGAACGCCTTAAATCCAGTCTATCTTATAGGCTGGAATTGGAAGACGCGGTATGCCGCTCAGTTGGCTTGGTTGGAATATGGGTGGTTCTGGGAGCCTGCGGAGCGCTGGGGAAGACAGATCGGTACGGCTTTAGCCTTCTTTTGGATCCTATTGATTGGCTTATTGGCGCGTCGCCGGATCTCGTTTTTTATTAGGCGCTTGGGCGCAGCCATCACGATCGTCGGTTTTGTTCTTTTGGGCTTTTATCTCGCCTTGCAGTGGATCACTTATTTAGAAATTGCAGATTGGTATTTGGATCTTTTATCGATTGAAATGCTGCGGCTCATGATCGAAGTGCAAGTGCGCTCGCTCGGTATAGCCACCTTAGTTTTGGGAATGATTTTGACGCATATAGGCTTTTTGACTTCGTGGGCAAAGCGTCGCTTTTTTTATGAAAAAGAGCGTTTGGACCGCAGAGTCGGATTTTAGAATGCGCCTTGATGAAGCAATTCTCTTTGAGGACAAAGCCTTCGGAACGCACAAGATCTAGATCGAAAACATCAGGACAACCAAAAATATTAGGACAACAAAAAGAAAGTAAAGCGCAACATATTTTGATGATATCAACGGAACGAGAACAACACATGAATCAAAGCAAGGAACACGGACTCAACTTAAGAGGCCGCTTGGCCTGTCACGTTGCGAGGGGCATTTTGTATTTACTCAAAAAACTCAAACGTCAGGCGAGCACCTTTCCGGGGGAGGTCGCGCGGCGGATCGATCCTAAAATTTTGAAAAGGCTCGCTGCGCTTTGCCGGGTGATCGTCGTGACAGGGACGAACGGGAAGACAACGACCGCGATGATCGTGACGGATCTCTTACGTGAGATGGGGCTGCGGGTCTTGAGTAATTCGGCGGGTGCCAATTTAGAGACGGGGCTCATCACTGCGCTCCTTCATGCCCAAGCGGGAGACCTTGCGGTTTTAGAGGTTGATGAGGCGAGTTTTGGCAAATGTGCGGCAGCTTTGGCACCAGAGCAGGTGTTGGTGACGAATCTGTTTCGTGATCAACTTGACCGATATGGCGAGTTGGACGCTGTTTATCGGATGATTGAAAAAGGTATTCGAGAGGCAAAACCCCAGAGGTTAATCCTTTTGGCTGACGATGCGAAAGTGAATCAGCTGGGAGAGGCTGTGGCGGATCATGGAACTGAGCTGTGGCGTTTTGGCTGGGATATGGCGCAGACCGAAGCAGACACGTGTACGACTTCGGTGAATACCGCGTCAGATGCCACAGAAAGCGATATCGCCAGTGAAAAAACTGCGCAGCAAGAACGCCGCACCATTATGAGGTGGACCGATGCGGCTTTGTGTCCGAATTGCGGTTTTCGCCTGAAGATGGCGCGACATTTAATCGCACATACGGGGGACTATCGTTGTGAGCATTGTGGGCTCAAACGCGTGAGGCCAAACTTTTCTTTTTTCCTCGACGAAACGGGATTATTTAAGCTGCATTTCGATCCGCGTCCTCAGGATGAGCATACAGCGATTGCGGGGGAAGCGATCGAGGGGGAAGCGATGGCGCCTTTTGAGAGCGCGGCATCTCAAAGTCCGCTCGAAGGTCGCTTCAATGCTTATAATCTCGCGGCAGCCCTCAGTTTGGCGAAATCCCTTTGCCCGCAGACCTCTTTGCAGGATTTGCTGAACCTAACTCGAAGTGTCAAACCGCGCTTTGGGCGCTTGGAGCGCTTCTCATTGGGGCAGGGACGCTCTGTGTGCTTTTTGTTGGTTAAAAATCCAGCGGGATATGCCGAAAGCCTTCATTTTCTTGAACAGCAAAAAGATCTGGGTGGCTTGATGTTCCTTTTGAATGACAATTGGCAAGATGGACGAGATATCTCGTGGATTTGGGACGTGCCCTTTGAAATGTATCCCTGTTTTGAAACGCCGCATAAGGCGGTGGCTGGAACACGTGCAGAGGACTTGGCCTTGCGCTTATCGATTTGGGGCCTCGAGGTCGAAAAGGACCGCGTCTTACCGGAAGATCAAGCCTGTGAGTTGGTCTTTGAACTGCTTTCTGAAATTCCGGAAGGAACTTGTCTTTATATTTTGCCGAACTATACGGCCCTCTTGCATCTGAGAGGACAGGTGTTGGAACGCTTGGGCCTATCTTCAGATTGGGTGGGGGCGAAAGAGCGGCCGGTGGCCGCGGCGAGCATGGCGGCTTCGGCAGATTCGGCCGCCGCAGAGACCTCGGCAAGCGCTGCAGACACGGAGACTCCGGCAGCCGTTACCGCCGCAGAGGTCTCGGCGGACCAGGGTCAGGGAGGTGGCACGCATGCATAAATACAAGAGAAGTTTGCGCCTTTGTCATCTCTATCCGGATTACATGAACTTATATGGCGATTTCGGGAATGTATTGGCTTTGCACCGGCGAGCCGAGTTGCACGGCATCCACTTGGAGTATTTGCCACTTTCGATCGGAGATGCACTTGACCCCAAAGCCTACGACCTCTTCTTTATGGGGGGCGGTCAGGACCGTGAGCAGGCTGTTTTGTTGAGCGATTGGCATCAAAAGGGCGCTGCGCTCGCTTTGGCGATTGAATTAGGCGTTCCGATGCTCGGTATCTGTGGCGGATATCAGCTGATGGGGCAACGCTTTTTGACCAAAGAAGGTACGGAAATTCAGGGGCTGGGTATTATTGAAGTTGAGACGATCGGCAAGGACCAGCGCCTGATTGGCGATACGATGTATCAAGCAGACTTCTTGCGCGAACGCGGTGAAGACGCGGATTTGCTCTTTGGTTTTGAGAACCATAGTGGTCAGAGCTTTTTGAGAGGAAACGCGAAAGCTTTGGGCAAGGTGCTTTTTGGGTATGGGAATAACAGCGAGGATCAAACAGAAGGCTGTGTCTACAAACATTTCGTGGGCACTTATGCGCATGGGAGTTTTTTGCCGCGCAATCCTGCGATGAGTGATTGGTTGCTCGAAAAAGCCCTGTGCCTTCGCTACCAAGAAGAAATTAAGCTGCCTTATATTTTGACGGATGCGGAAGCCAAAGCACGGGAGGCGGCGAAGCGTTTGATTGAAAAACGCCGTTCTGAAAAAGATTGAAGGCGACACAAAATAAAATCTTGTGTTAAACTACACGGACGTGCTTTTTGCACGCAAGGAAATATCCTCGCCCGAGAGGGTCGTTAGTCCGAGAGGAGGTAAATGGACATGAGAAAGTACGAGTTGCTCTACATTCTGAAGCCCACGCTCGATGATGAAGCGTTGAAAGAGCAGAATGCGAAGATTTTGGAGCTGATTCAGAGTGCTGCAGAAGATGTCACGGTTGATGAATGGGGTAAGCGCAGCTTGGCCTATGAGATTCAAGACCTGCGTGAAGGTTACTATGTCATCGTGAATTTCAGCGCCCAGCCAGATTTCCCCAAGGAACTGGAACGCGTCTTGCATATCAATGATTCCGTGCTGCGTGTCATGGTGACACACATGGAACACCTTGAGAAATAAGGATCATTTTGCTTCATATCCCTAAGTGCGGGATGAAAGGACGTAGGACCTATGAATAAGGCAATTTTGATGGGACGCTTAACTCGAGATCCGGAACTGAGACAGACGGCGACGGGTATTAGCGTTTGTAGCTTCACCTTAGCGGTTGATCGCCGTTTCCGTAACGCAAATGGCGACCGGCAGGCGGATTTTATTCCCATCGTCGCTTGGCGTCAGCAAGCGGATTTTGCTGCAAAGTACTTCAAGCAGGGCCTGAAGGTCGTTGTCATAGGCCAAATTCAGGTGCGCAGCTGGGAAGATCGCGAGGGAAACCGTCGTTATTCGACAGAGGTCATTGCCGATGAGCTCGAATTTGCTGAGAGCAAACGCAGCTCGGATTCTTATCAGAATCAGTCGGGGGACAGCTACGGACGAAAGACGGATACCTATGCTGAAACCGCAGCAAAAGCGCCCGCGGAGAACGCTTGGGGAAAAGCTGCACCATCACCGTCTTTTCAGGCTGATGAGGGCCACTTCTTTACTGAAGAGGATGAAGATGACTTTTTCCCGCCGCCTGGGGATGAAGATAATTTACCCTTTGAACTTTGAGGGATGAGCCTGAGTTCGTTCGGGCTTGAGTTTAAGGAAGGAGCCGAAAATGGCAGAAGGCAGAAGTTTTGACCGCAGCAAGCGTCGCTCGCGCCGTAAGGTGTGTCAGTTCACTGTTGATAAGGTTGAGTGGATTGACTACAAGGATGTGGCGACCCTGCGTAAATACATCTCCGAGAATGGCAAGATCTTGCCCCGCCGTATGACGGGAACCAGCGCTAAATATCAACGCATGTTGACCAGCGCGATCAAGAAAGCTCGCCAGTGTGCTTTGTTGCCCTACACGGAGAACTAATTGAATTCAATATGAGCCAAGATCCTCAGATTTCATCTGCGATTAGAAATTTGAGGGATATAGGAAAAAAGACAAACGAACAACAAACATTGTCACATGCGCGTCCTTTCGAGGGCGCGTTTATTTTTTGTCGTAAATTGCGTAGCTTCTTTTTCTTTTTGACCTGCGACGCCTTTGGTACACTATTTAAGGACATAGAAAATGGAGGAAGCCAGAGGATGAAGGTGATTTTGCTTCAAGATGTGAAGAAGCTCGGTAAAGCGGATGACATTGTTGATGTCAACGATGGGTACGCGCGCAACTTTTTATTTAGACAAAACCTCGCACTCGAGGCCACTCAGAAAAATTTGCACGACATTCGCCAAAAGAAAGCGACAGAAAAAGCGAGAGATGATCGCAACCGCGAAGAAGCGAAGGCTCTGGCCGCTCAACTGAATGGCAAAGTGTTTCGTGTGGCCATGAAATCAGGTGAAGGTGGGCGACTTTATGGTTCGCTGACGACCATGGATGTTGCGAGCGCGCTTGAAAAAGCCGGATATGCCATTGATAAGCGTCAGATTACGATTTTGGGCCAGCTGAAATTCCTCGGTAAGACAGATTGTGAGGCGAAGCTGTATTCAGATGTGACGACTCGTTTTGAAGTGGAATTGGTGAAGAAAGAACAATAATGCAAAGGGATCAGTTTAGATCAGGTCGACAAGGTGATGCGCGTGCTCTGGCGCCTCAGCATGTACCGCCGCACGCGAGTCATGCGGAGCGTTCTGTGCTCGGCTGTGCCATGAGCGGTGAAAAACTTTTGGCTCAGGTCGTGACCGTCGTGCGCGTGGATGACTTTTATGAGCCTGCACACAAGTTAATTTATGAGGCGATTACGGAACTGATGTCAGAGCGTCAGCCTGTAGACGTCGTCACAGTGATGAACCGCCTGAGCCTCAAAGGGCAGCTTGACAGCGTTGGCGGCATCGCTTATCTCAATGAGCTGACCGATGCGGCCCCTTCTTTGGGCAACGTCAGAAGCTACGCGGAGATCGTGCATCAGAAGTCTTTGATGCGTGCCCTGATTCTCAAATTGAGATCCTGTTTGGATTCGTGCTACGTAGAAGAAAATGTCAATCTTGTTTTGGATTCAGCGGCGCAAAGCCTTTTTGACCTGCGGGAAAATAGAGGTAGCGGTGAGCTCGTTGTGCTGAGTCACGTGATTGACGACGTGATTAATGAAGTCATGCAGATGTCGGAAAACAAGCAACTGTTCCGGGGTTTGATGACAGGATACCCAAGCTTAGATCAGGCGATCGGGGGGCTCAAGAAGGGCAGCTTAAATATTTTGGCTGCGCGCCCGGCCATGGGTAAATCGGCTTTGGCGATTAATATTGCTCACCGTGTCGCACAAACGAAAAAGAATGTGGCGCTTTTTTCTTTGGAGATGAGCCGAAAAGAAATTGCCTACCGCGTGATGAGCGCGCAGGGAAGAATCGAAGCGGATCGATTGACGCGAGGTGATCTAGAGAAGAGAGACCACGAGGCTTTGTCCAAAGTCATGAATGATCTTTATAGCATTGGCTTTTATATCGACGATCGAGCGGATACGTCGCCACTTCAAATTCTGAGCAAATGTCGTCAGATGCGCATCGAGGGCAAAGAGCTTTCGCTGATCGTGGTGGATTATCTGCAGCTGATGCATTGCGATGGTCGGCATGATTCGAGACAGCAGGAAATTTCTGAGATTTCGCGTTCGCTCAAATTGGTTGCGAAAGAACTCGATATACCTGTGATTGCTTTGTCCCAATTGTCGCGTGCGGTGGAGGCGCGTCAAAATAAGAAACCTGTGCTCTCGGATTTGCGTGAATCGGGTTCAATTGAACAAGACGCAGATACCGTCATGTTCATATATCGAGATAGTTATTACCAACAAGATCGCGAAGAAGGTCCCGAAGAAGATGCCGAGGTGATCATCGCCAAAAACCGCTCGGGGCAAACGCGCACGGTCAATTTGTCTTGGTTGAGTCGTTATACCAAATTTGTCGATCCACAAGATCGACGTCCGTCGGATGCGGATGCGCCACCTGAATATTCGAATTACCTTCCTCCGCCTGTCGAAGATCCTTTTGATATGAGTCGGGCGTATGAAGATCCGAACTTGCCGCCGCCGAGCCAAGAAGATGTGTCGGCGGCCTTTGGTGATGCATCATCTGACACGGCACTCTTTCATGAGCCGCCGCTTGATGATGCGGCGTTTGCTGAGCCGCCGCTTGATGATGCGGCGTTTGCTGAGCCACCGCTTGATGACGGGGCGTTTGCCGAGTCACCGCTTGATGGAATGCCTTTTGATGAGGCCGTGTTCGGCGAGGCGCCACCGGAGGATGACTTGCCGTTTGAACCCGATTTTTTGCAGTGATCAGCCCCTGAGTCTCACATGGAACACCCAAAGCACCCCAATCAGCCGCTGTCTTATGCGCCCTCGGATGTGGATCTTTATCTAAACGCCTGGGCTAGAGCGGTCGCTCCTTTTTTTGAAGGACAAGCGGAGCTTCCTCTGCGGGCCAAGCGCTGTCTTGACCTTGAGTTAGCTCATTTTTCACTTCAAAGGCCCCTCGTTTTGTCTTTGTCTGGAGGTCGCGATTCGGCGCTGCTCCTTTTTTACCTGCTTATTTTGAAATCTCATCAGCCCTTTGATTTGCGGCTTTTCGTTGCAGAGCATGGTTGGCGAGCGGCGTCTAAAGAAGAGACGAGGGCCCTGCTTGATTTGGCCAAGCAATTTGAGCTCCCAATTTATTGCCGTTATTTGGATGCGAGGCTTGCTTCGACCGAAAGAAAAGCCCGACTACAGCGCTACGCAGCTTTGCAAGAGGTGTTAGAAGCAATTGACGCAGGCAAAAGTCCAGCCCGAGAGGCAAATTTTTCGTGGACGTCTGATGCGTCAGAGTCTGGGCATGATTTTTTGGCGAGTCGCTTAAGATTTAGACGCGGTTTGATTTTGCTCGGCCATCATCAGGACGATCAAGTGGAGCGCTTTTTGATGAATTTGCTGCGTGGTACAGGGCTAGATGGCTTAGCGGCGATGCCCGAGCGTGAAGGTTGCTTGTGGCGACCTTTACTTTCCTTGACGCGTGAAGACATCGATGACGAAGTTTTGACCTGGGCGATTCCCTTTTTTGAGGATGAAAGCAATGCTAAAGATCTGACGATCAGAAATCGTTTGAGGCGAAAGCTCTTTGAGGCTTGGGGCGAAGTGTGCGACAGTGATCCAAAAGAAATTAAGCGGCAAATCGCACGCGCTCAGCGGCACTTGCTCGGTGAAAGGGAAGCTTTGGACGAGCAGGCGGCGCAACTTTTGAAAGCCTGTGATTTGCGAGCAAGAAAAGCTTGGCCGAAGCTTTATGCTCAAGGGGGCTTGGTTTTTCGTGGAGATTTACCTCAAAAGCAAAGCGCGCTTTTTATTCGAGCGCTCAAACAGATCGCTAAAGCGAAGTGTGCGAAATTACCTGCGGAACTTCGATTAAAAGAAATTGAAGGGGCGATGAAAAAAAGAGTCCCTCACGCTTGCACTTTGCTGCGAGGCTTGAGCTACTTCAGTGACGGGCGGTATTTTGAACTGACCTACGATGCGCCAACTGAATTTAAGCCTTTGACGCTTGATTTCACAGAAAAAATACATCGCGAAAAGAACTGGCGCGCACTTGAAACTGAGCTGAGAGACATGAACCTATATTGGGGCGGCTCTGAAGATCAGGATCAAGCAGAAAAGCGGCGGGCATCTTGGCGTACTTTGCCGGCAGCTCGCTACACGCTGCGTTTGATTCAAGAAAAAGATATGCTCGCTCGCTCAGATCAAAGCTGGGTTAGCGCGCAAAGCTTTATGAAAAAAAAGGGGATCCCGAAGCCGCTTCGCAAAAATGTCCTGGGCTTTTTTGTGGGGGAGCACTTGCTTTGGATCCCTGGATTTTACTGTGATTGGCTGTTTTGGCAGCAACTTGAAGCGAGCCTGTGAGGCCGCTTTCAAGAGCCTTTTTCAAGAGCCTCATTCAAGAGTGAGTTTGATATGTTTGAGTGACTTTTGAGGAAGATCAGATCGCAAAGCGGATCGCCGCAAAGGGTGGCCTGACCGGAGCGATCGCCGCAACAGGCGGCCTGACCGAAATTGATCGCCGCAACGAATAGACCGCCGAAGGCGCTTAGGGTTTGAAGCGTCGGTTGTAATCTTCGTAGGCCGCCGCGCGTCTTTTGAAGACCTCATCTTTAGCCAAAGAAAAACCGAAGAACCCGAGCCACTCCCCAAGTGCCATATATTGTCCGTGCGCGTAGGCGACGAGATCAGCCGTCTCAAGATGCAGCTTCCCACTGGCATCCCAGAGATCGTCACGAACCTTGCAGGATACAATTTCCGCTAAGAAAAGGTCGTGTGAGCCAAGCTCTAAAATCTGTTTGACTTGGCAGCCCAAAATGAGCGGTGCCGTTTTAACGCCCCAAAGATCTGAACGCAGGCCATCGAGCGGGCAGCCCTCTAAGCCGAGCACTTTGAATTTATCCTGATCTCGGCGGGATACCACGCCAGCGTAATCTAAGGCTCGGACGAGCGGCCGGTCGATGAGGTTGACACAAAAATCTCTTGTTTGTGAGACCATTTGGTGTGAGTAACGTGATTTTCGAATTGAGACGGAGAGCATCGGGGGATCAGAATTGACAATACCCGCCCAGGCGAGGGTGATGAGGTTGTGCTCAAGTTCCCCGCGATCTGGGGAAATCCAGGAGCAACTGAGTAAAATCGCCGGCGTCGGTGCGAGGTGACAGCCAGCTTGAAGCTGGGGCAGGGGGCTTTTGTTCGGCAAATCGGCAGCTGTGAGCTTGCTGTTTGCCTGTGAAAGAGCGTGCGTGGACTTGTTTTGACGTTTCATAAAGGACTTCTTTCTTGGACGATTGGCCATTTTTTTACTCTTGTGCAGGAAAAAATTACAAGAAGAGTGACAAACGTTCGCCGACGCTTAGAGCGAAGAGCGTAAAATTTACTATAACATCACTTGATGAAAAGGATGCGACATGAGAGATCTTTGTATTATTGGCGCAGGTATCGTGGGTAGTGCGCTCGCGTATGAAGCTTCAGCTTACCATTTGGACACAGTTGTCCTCGAAAAAGAACTGGACGTCGCCTTAGGGGCGAGCCGGGCGAATAATGCGATCATTCATGCGGGATATGCGGCACCCGCTGGTTCTGCGATGGCTCGTTATAATGTGTTGAGTGCGAAGCAAATGCCTGAGCTGAGTCGCCGCTTGGGTTTTGATTATAAAGAATGTGGCTCATTGCTCCTTTCCTTGGATGAAGCTGATGATGCTATTTTGCAAAAATTCTTTGAACAGGGACAACTTAACGGTGTCGAGGGCTTAGAGTTTTGGGATGAAAGTTGCTGTGCCCATAAACTTCCTAAATTGGGTCGCAGAATTAGAAAAGCTCTTTTTGCGCCGCACTCGGGGGTGGTCAATCCTTGGGATTATGTCCTCGCTTTTTCTCAGGTCGCCTTGCGTGAAGGGGTGGACTTTTGTCTCGATCACGAGGTGCTTAACATTGAGAAAATTGATGGGGGCTACCGCATTCGAACGAATCACGAGACGATCGAGAGTCGATATGTGATCAATGCGGCGGGGCCTGAATCTGGTGTGATGCATGAGCTCGTCACGAATGAAGAAGTCCCGATTGAATTGAATAAATCTAATTACTACTTAATCGAGGATAAACAGGTTCAAGCGCCAGATCGGATTCTTTTCGAGTGTGCCAATCTGAGTGGGCGCGGTGTTTTAATTGCGCCGACGGTGGGTGGACGCATGCTGATTGGGGCTAATTCTGAGATCGTCAAGCGCCGTCCGGGCAAGAGGATGCCGCTCGAGACCATCCGTGAAAAGGTGAAAGTTTTGATGCCTGAATTGCCCGAAGATTACCCCGTGCGTCAGTTTACGGGTTATCGTTTGGGCTTAGATGGAAGCGACGATTTTGTTTTGGGTTTTGCAGATGAGGGCTTTTATGATGTCGCTGCGATCTGTTCTCCGGGTCTGTCTGCTGCGCCAGCGATGGCTCAAGAAATTATTCAAACGATCGTGAAAGATTGTCTCAAAGCATCACGCAAGCAGGATTGGGATGGCACAAGAAGCCCGATTCGCAGTTGTGAACAAGAAAATTTGGGATCCAAGGACAGCCTGGCGCAACGTATCTTCCGCCGTGACGAAAGTGTGACACCTGAAGAAATCCGTGAGGCGATCCACCAAGGTTTGCGTGTGTCTGCGCTCGACTGGGTGGCTCCTCGAGCAGGGGTGAAGGCGGGTCATTGCGAAGGTGGACTTTGTGGTTGTAAGAAAAAATAAGGCGAAACAAGCGATGAACATGAGGTCAACAAAAAGGCTTCGAAGGAAGCTGTGACTTGCATTTTGTCTTTGATCCTTTGAAAATGGTGTCGTGAAATATTTCCTGTGCCACCGCTTCACTGAGCAGAGGTGGCACAAATTCAGTATAATGAGCGCTTGCGATGCGATGCGGTCGTGGCGAAATTGGCAGACGCGCTGGATTTAGGTTCCAGTGACGCAAGTCGTGCAGGTTCAAGTCCTGTCGACCGCAGAGCCCCTCGAGGTCATCTTGAGGTGGCTTTTGTATTCTTAAAAGGAGCGCGCAGTTTGAAGGGCAAGGCTTCTTGATAGGGAGGAGCAAGGAGGATGGTGGCCGTGCGAGAGCATCACACGATCGAAGAGAAACATGCTGATCCTTTGTTAGCGTCTCAGCCGATCTTGACCCCGGAGCCAGCGCAGACTGGGCATGAGGGTTTTGACTTGAAGCGGATTTGGCAAAAGAGAGACCGCAGTGGTCTTTTGCGCTATTTGTTGCTCGTGTTGCTTGTGTTTGCCTTGTATTTGCTTGGACGCTTCACGGCTCAAAAATATGTCAGTGACTATTTGGCTTTGCGCTACCCTCAACAAAAATTCACACTTCATGGCGTGACGCCGACGCTGTTTCCTTTGGGATATTCGATGAATGCGACGTCGCAGACGGATGGGACGAAGTTTCAGGTCAAAAGTTTCTTAGGCCTAGAGCGCATGGATGGCGTGTCCATTGACCAACGTTCGCGTCGCGTGACGATGCTTTATTCAGATAATTATTTGACTGAAGCCGCGAATCAGGCTTTGTTGCCGCAGGTTCAGAAGATTGTTCGCGACGACTATTTCAATAACTTCTTGGCAGACCTATGCCCAGAAACTTTGATTCAAAAGGCTTGGGCTTTGGATCAGGTCACCGTCGCGGATATCAATTCAGCGACGACGGTGCTTTTGGTGAAATGGAACTACAACATTCAAAACCCAGATGATTTTGCGCAGATTTCCCATGAACTGTGGCAAAAGGTTTCTCAAATTTCGGATGCCCGTTTAGTCGGTTTGGATTTTGAGTCGCAGACTTTAGTCTCGTCATCGGAGGTGTTTTCAGCTTTAGGTGCAGCACAGGCAACTTATGTTGTGACTGAAACGACGCCCAAAGCAACGCTCCAAATGAGTCGACGCGAAAGAGCCAGCGAAGCTAAGCCGTCTATTATTAGTTCTGGGACGATCTATCCTTACTATCAATATTTCCTATCCTTAGGGAAAGACTTTGGCAGTCAGGATTTGAGTACAGTGAGAAATGCAGTGCGGATTGTTGAAAAGAGCGGCCGGTCGTCTTGAGGTAGGATATGGATCAAAACAAACAAGGGCAAAGAGCAGTGAATCATACGCGGGGAGAACGATCTCGGCAGGCGAGTGGGCAACGCGCTCCGAAACGCCATGGCCGTGGCCAGCAAGCGGTTAAATTGACGGCGGAGGGCAAACGCTATGATGCGGCGAGAGCGAGAGAGCGCCGTCCGCAAATGGATCGTACAGAGCGCCCCGCTTTTTCAACGGCCCAAGAGCGTCAGAGCGTTCAGAAGCAGATGAAGCAGGCAGCTTCATCGCAAGTCAAGAAGCAGACGCAGCCAGCCCAAAAAACGCAGTACACCAAGCCAAAGCAACAGCGAAGACAGCCTCAGCAAGGTGGCGATACAACTCAGGCCTTGGTGAACCCAAGCAATAAACAAGCTTCACAGAATAAACAAGTCCAGGGGAAGCCGTCGTCACAACAAAGAGGGGTGACGAAGATCAATCGCAATGAGCAGCCTGCTCAAAGTGCGCAAAAAACACAAGCGAACACGCCAGGGCACGGTGCGTCTGAAGCTGCTACGAAGCGTAAAACGCGCGTACAAAAGCGAGCCTTGCTTCATACCAAGCCTGCCGCAATGGAGACCACCGAGGATATCATGCGCGCAACGCTTCGCTTAGAATCCCATATTTTTCGAGAAATCGCTGAAATCTCACAAATAACGTTAGGTTTAGATTTGCCGGGGGAACTGGATGAATTCGAAGAATAAAGAAGCCGAATTGGGTCTCTTGACGCAAGCTCAGCACGCGGATCAGGGACGCTTTAATTTAGAGGAGCTCCGTGTGAGAGCCCCTTTTTTTATTTCATTCGAGGGCATTGATGGCTCGGGGAAAACGACACAACTTAAACGCCTTGAACGTTTTTTGCGGACCAAAACGGATCGAATTGTGGTCTTCCGTGAACCCGGCGGCACGGCAGAAGGTGAAGTGATTCGTAGCTTGCTCAAGGATGCGCAATTTCAAGATATGGGTGAGCGCTGTGAGTTTTTGCTTTTCTCAGCTGCGAGAGCTCAGCTGGTTCAAAGAAAAATTCAACCGAGTTTGGCGGCAGGCTATGCAGTCATCACCGATCGCTTTGCAGACTCTTCTTTAGCCTATCAGGGCTATGGGCGCGGACAAGAACTTGAGGCTTTGGAGGCTGTGACGCGCTACGCAACGCAAGGCCTTGGCCCGCAATTGACACTTTATTTTGACTTGAGTCCTGAAAAAGCTCTAAAACGGATGCAAGTGCGCGGCAATATTTCAGAGGATCGTTTGGACGCAGAAGGGCTTTGCTTTATGCAAAAAACCTATGAGGGGTATCAACGGCTCATCCAAAAGGAACCGGAGCGCTTTGTTGTGTTGGATGCGGATCAAAGTGAGGATGCTTTGTTTGAGCAGATGATGGCTCAGCTTGTTCAGCGAGGGATTTTGTATTGAGGGGCTGTTGATCGGTCTTTTGCCTTCACTCGGCGTCGGGATTTGAGAGATGCCGTTTGAAGCTTAACGTCTGGAGCTTAAAAAGAAAAGGCTGGACTTTTCCCCAGAGCTTGAGGGAAAGCCTTGCCTTGCGTACAATTAAAAAGAATAAAACTAAAGTCTTGTGCAGAAGACTTAGAAAGGTTTTACGGCAATGAAACTAACCTATGCAATTGTTCATGATGAAGATAGCGCCCGTTTGATGGCGGAAATGAATAAAAGTGGCTTTCGAGTGACGAAGTTAAATTCTTCAGGTGGTTTTTTGCGTGCAGGAAATACGACCTTGATGATCGTCATTGAAGATGAAGAACTGAATGAAGTTTTGGAAATTATCCGCAAGTATTCGTCGTCTCGCAAAGCGTCGATCAATACAAATGTGACCCCCTCATCTATGGGTGGAACATATATGCCTTTTCCGGTGGAAGTGACGATCGGTGGCGCGACGGTGTTTGTGACGAATGTCGAATATTTTGAGCGCATGTGATGTTGAAACTTATTTGGCGCCTCTTCTAGGGCGGCAGCTGCAAAAGCGTATGCTTGCAGCCTGCCTGAAGACGGATCGTCCACAACCTTTGCTTTTGATTGGCGACGAAGGTTTAGGTAAGCGCTTCGTGGCAGATCATGTTGCGGCAGCTTTTTTATCTGTAGGTGCTCAATCTTTGTTCGCAGGGATGGGTGGCCCAACGCTGGAAGAAGTTCGGATGAAGCAACACCCGGACTTGCATGTCGTTGAGGCGCTTGACGGCAAAAAACAAATCGCAATGGCAGATTTGCGTGATGAACTCAATCGGTCTTTTTTGCTCCACCCTCAGTACAGCGCACATAGCGTATGGATCATTTATATTTCTCAGCTGAGCGAGCAGGGGCAAAATCTCCTGCTCAAAAGCATTGAAGAGCCGCCTGCCTTCACGAGATTCATTTTGATTTCAGAGCGCCTTGAGACGGTTTTGCCGACCATTCAAAGCCGCGTCAGGAAGATTCAATTGCCGCGTTTTAGTGGCGAACAGCTACGTGAATTATTGGAACTCAAGGGCTTGCAGGAGCATCGTTATGCCCTGCCAGCCTTGGCTTTTGCTGAAGGCAATCCAGGGAAGTTGTTGAAGCTTCTCGAAGAAGATCAGTTTTGGGACGAAAGACGGGAAGTTGCACAGGCGCTATGGCAATTTGTGAGACAAGCCAAGGGGCTTGCGGTCGCTCGAATGTATCAGCTTGTTTCAAAAGGGTACAAAGAAGCTTGGCCGCGCTTTTATTTGATTTTGAGCACCTTGCTTCACGATTTAGCCTTGCTACAAGCGCATAAGGATTTGCCTGCGAACTATTTGATGAATCGTGATCTCAGGGCGCCCATGCTTCAGCTCGTCTCTCAGCTGAGGCCGGACGCGAGTTTTCAAAAAGCTTATATGTTCTTGCAAAAAACGGAGCAAAATTTTGCTCGCTATGTCAACTTTGAAATAGCTATTTCTGCCTTATTGGTGGAAATACATGAGGTATTAGCATGAAAGAAATCGTCGGGATTCGCTTTCGACAAGGCGGCCGCATCTTCCAATTTGATCCGGCGGATTGTCCTTGTGAAATTGGAACACCCGTAATTGTGGATACAGAGTACGGCTTAGATTATGGAGTCGTCGCTTTTGCACCGCGTCTTTTGCCAGATGAGATGGTGCATCAACCTTTGCGTGAGGTCGTGCGCCTCGCAGACGATCAAGACCAAAAAATTCATGAGAAAATGCTGGCGCAAGAGCTTCAAGCTTTAGAAATTACACGCGCCAAAATCGCTGATCACGGTTTGCAAATGGATCTAAAATCGGTTCATTTTATTTCGGGTGAAAATAAATTGATCTGCTATTTTATGACGGACACGCGCATCGACTTCAGGGAATTGGTTAAAGACCTTGCATCTTATTTCCATATGCGTATAGAAATGAGACAGCTTTCTAGCCGTGAAGAGGCGGGCCGCCTGGGTGCTTTGGGGCATTGTGGTCGCGAAGTCTGTTGTTCGACTTTTTTGAAATCGATGGCCTCAGTCAATATGAAAATGCTCAGAGAGCAGGGGCTGGCGATGAGTCAAAATAAGTTTTTGGGCATGTGCGGACGCTTGCTTTGCTGTTTGAATTATGAAAATGACACTTATGTCGAAGCGAGAAAGTACGCACCCAAACAAGGAGAGCGCGTTGAAACCCCCAAAGGGCCGGCGCGAGTGAAGTCTTTGAATTTGCTCGCAGAGCGCTGCTTGGTGGAGTATCTCGATGAGAGCTTGCCGCGCGAAGTTGTCGCTTTTTCAGAGCTTAATGGCGGTGCTTATGGTCGTCTCGCTTTAGAAAAGTCTGAGTCGGCAAAGGCCGAAGTGGAGCCGGATGAGAAGACGCCCAATGCCCATCCAAAAGAGACGAATCAGAAGCATCACGGCTGTGGGTCTGGCTCATGTTGTGGTGGCAAGGGTCAAGATCGCATGGAAAAAGCTTTGACGGCACAGCAGCAAATGGTGTCGAACCAAACCCATAGCAGCGAGGAGTTACCGGTCTTTTTGGAAGGCAGTGAATGGGTGGGCGGTTTCGATCCTCAGGTGGACCCTCAGGTCGATCCTCAGGCAGATTTAGAAGCAAAAGCCTAAGCGGACTCATTATGAGGGGCAAGTGGGCTTAAACGCGCTCAAAAAAACGGCCCCCAACGATAGCTGCGGGGACCGTAGAAAAAGTGTTTTACATTCAGAAAGTTTAGAGACGGTGTGGAGAAACGCCGTCTTCTTTTTGCTCATCGCGACGCGCTTTTTCGATTTCTTCAAGCTGGTCCAAGACCATACCGCGCACGTCGAGCAACTGATCGAGCTCTTCTTCCGTCAAGAGACCTTCTTCGAGGGCCACTTCGCGAATCGATTTATTGGTGAGCAAGGCTTTTTTGGCCAAGGCGGAGGATTTGTCGTAGCCGAGCTTAGGTGAGAGCGCTGTCGCGCCGTAAAGCGAGCGATTGAGCAAGTTGGTGATGGTATCTTGCCGTGCCTCGATATCGCGGACGCAGTGTTGAGACAGGGTCTGAATCGCAGTGCGCAGACTGTAAATCGAGTTAAAAAGACGGGAGAAAAGTACGGGCTCAAAGGCGTTGAGCTCGAGCTGTCCGGCTTCGACGGCCATGGAAATCGTCGTGTCATTTCCCACGATGGCAAAGCAAACTTGATTGACGACTTCGGGGATGACCGGATTGATTTTGCCCGGCATGATTGAAGAACCATTTTGCACAGGCGGCAATTTGATTTCACCAAAGCCCGCGCGCGGCCCCGAAGAGAGCAAGCGCAGGTCGTTTGAAATTTTAGACAGTGTCACGGCGGCCGCTTTAATGGCGCCAGACAAGAAGACGAAATCGCTGAGGTTTTGTGTGGCGTCGATCAAGTCCTCTGCTTGGCGAAGCGGATGCCCGGTGACGTTGCTCAATTCGGGCACAACCGTGCGCACATATTCAGAAGGCGCATTGGCGGAGGTCCCGATCGCTGTTCCACCTAAGTTGATCGTGAGCATCGTTTGATAAGCTTCGCGCAGATGTTTGAGATCCCGATCGACCGCGTGCGCGTAGGCCATGAAACTCTGACCGAGGCGCATGGGCACAGCATCTTGTAACTGTGTACGACCAATCTTATAGACTTGAGCAAATTCGATCGATTTATCTAAAAAGATAGATTTGAGTTCTTCTAAAGTGGGAAACAGCTCATCCATGAGGTCTAGAGCCGTTAGGCGTCCAGCCGTTGGATATACATCGTTGGTGGATTGCGAACGATTGACGTGATCCAGGGGATGTACGACGCTTGGATCACCGATCCGCCCAGAAAGAATTTCACTGGCTCGGTTAGCGATGACCTCGTTGGCGTTCATGTTTGCAGATGTGCCCGCACCGCCTTGAATTTCATCGACAATGAAATAGCGGTTGAGTTTACCGCTGATCACTTCGTCGCAGGCTTGCAAAATGGCTTGCATCCGTTCTTCGTTGAGCACTTGGCAGACGTAGTTGGAAATAGCGCAGGCTTTTTTGATCTTGGCGAGATTTCGAATGAAAACAGGGTGCATCAAATGCCCAGTGATTGGGAAATTCAAAGCGCCGCGCAAACTTTCGATGCCATAGTAGGCCGTTTCAGGAATTTCGAGAGGCCCGACTGAATCTTCCTCGATTCTAAAGCCCTCTCGGCAGATGGGCCGACCGTTTGCGTCCATTTCCGGGATGCGGATCTTGATTGGAAAAGGCTTGACGGGTTTTGGACTCGTTTGTCCTGCTTCTTTGCTTGCTGTTTGCTTCATGCCTGCCTCCAGCTTTTGTGGTCTTTGACCTCTTTTCAAAGAGTCTAACACCTCTATCCTTTGTGCTCAATTGCTTTTCCGTGATTTTTGAAAGCCCTTTTAGTCAGGTCCTTTAGATAAATAGAACATCGCGTCTTTAGATGAATGGGTGCACCTCAATTTCACGCGAAAAGCTGTGTTCAATAATAGGCTGTGTTCAATAAAATGCGTGCAATAAAAAAAGGGGAAGAGCTTGATCTTCCTCTTCCCGCAAAGTCAAAACTAAAGTAATGCTTGAACATCGCTAAAGGGCAAGTTTAGAGCCTCCGCAACTGGCTGTGAGTAGAGCTGACCTGCGTGTGTGGTCAGCCCCTTGGCGATTTCAGAGCGCTGCTGACAGGTGCTGCGCCAGCCATCATTGGCGAGCGCGACACAATAGCGCATCGTTGAGTTCGTCAAGGCGTAGGTTGACGTATGCGCCACTGCACCGGGCATATTCGCGACACAGTAGAACAAGGTATCGTGCACCTTGAAGGTGGGCTCTGCGTGTGTGGTCGGATGTGAATCTTCAAAACAGCCACCCTGGTCGATGGCAATATCGACGAGGACTGATCCGGGCTTCATGGTCTTAACCATTTCATTTGTGATGAGTTTAGGGGCTTTGGCGCCTGGAATTAAGACGGATCCGATGACCAAGTCGGCTTCTTTGAGCGCTTCCTCGATGGCAAAAGCGGAACTGTACAAGGTGCGAATTTGTCCATTTGAAATTTCTTCAATGTAGCGCATGCGCTTTACATTGACGTCACAGACATGAACTTCTGCGCCCATCCCCAGTGCGACTTGGGCGGCACAAAGTCCCGAAACGCCACCTCCTAAGACAAGCACTTTGCCTTTCTTGACGCCGGATGCACCCCCAAGCAAGGTCCCGCTGCCTCCGGCAAATTTCATCAAGGCATTCGCACCCACCTGAACAGATAAACGGCCAGCAATTTCAGACATCGGTGACAGGAGAGGGAGAGAACCATCTGGCAACTGAACCGTTTCATAGGCGATGGAGGTGACCTTTCGTTCCAATAGGGCGTGGGTCAAAGCTTCATCTGCGGCCAAATGCAAATAGGTAAAGAGCAATTGCCCTTCTCGCATCAGTTCATATTCGCAGTGAATGGGCTCTTTGACCTTGAGGATCATTTCACTTTTGGACCAAACTTCTTGGGCGCTCTCCAAAACTTGAGCGCCCGCTTTGATATATTCTTGGTCGCTGATGGCAGATCCTAAGCCCGCTCCTTTTTGGATCAAAACTTCGTGGCCGTGGCTGACGAGGGCGTGAACTCCCGAGGGCGTTAATGCAACGCGAAATTCATTGTTTTTTATTTCAGTGGGTACGCCTACACGCATATTGCCTCCTTGCAATACATCTCGCTTTTGCGAGGGGATGTGTGGATATTACCACAGTTTATCGATTGTTTTGATTATAAATTTATGCGGGTTGCCTATAGCTTCTGATTGTTCTAATGATAGGTGTGCGGGACCTAATCAATAGGCTCACTTTAATGAAAGCGCTCTGCGGCGCCAGACGAGCGCTGCGGTGCCGGAGAAGTTTTGCGGCGCCGGACGAGCTCGGAACGAGCCCGGATATAAGGCGTCAGCTTGAAAGAATTGGCTTCGTTGCGATGGGGATGCAGGAGCGTTCTTGATTAAAGCCGAGGTTTTGCTGGATGCTCGATAGAAGCCGCTCGACAAAAAACGGGAAGCGGCCCGACATGCGATAAAAGCCCGTCGACATGCGGGGGGCGCTTGGAAAGTTAGGGGAAGACCTGAGATGCTGGCAATTCGACCAAAATGCTTCGAAGAAATGGGTGCTTCTTGAACGAAGCGACAAAACTCAAAAAAAGATATTTTTTCACAGTTCTTACCGCTTAGGTTTGTTAACATAACGCCGACAAAGCCTCAGGCAAGAGCTCCCTTTGAAGAATGACCGTGGACGACGGTGAACGGCTGCAGTCCTTTGGCACAAGTTCTACTTCAGGGGAGAATCCGCATGATCGCCATGCGCTTTTGCAAAGAGGACGAGGAGGTATAGCATGCTATTGAAGCTCTATGAGCGTTGTGGACAGATTTTGATAGATCTACAGAAACTCATCGAGCGCCAAGATGAGGCGCAGAAGATTACTGAGATCCGATATGTAGACGCCGAGCTAGACACACAAAATCGAGCGGATTTTGACAGTTCCAATTGGGCGCTTTGGTCCGATGATGGGGTCTGGGGTCAACAGAAGCAGACCGTGACTTGGTTTGACTTTCAGTTTGAAGTCCCTGAAGCCTGGAAAAAGCGGACGGTGACTGTGACCTTCGATACGAATATGGGGACGGGTTGGGAAGCGACGAATCCTCAGTTTACGGTCTATGTCGATGGCAAAATTCGCCAGGCTTTGGACACGAACCATCGTTATGTCACTTTGTTGCCGGAAGATCTCAAAGGCGTGCATCGGATGTCTCTGCGCGCTTATAGCGGGGAAGATGACGGCCGTCGTTTGACCATGCGTGTGGCTTTGACACCTCGTGAGTCTGAGATCGAAGCTTTTTATTGGGATATGAGTGTGCCTTACCGCACCTTGGAACTCCTCAACCCGGATTCGAAAGAATATTTAGAATCGATCCACGCGATCAATGATGCGGTCAATTGCTTGGATTTGAGAAAGCCTTACAGTGAGGCCTTTTTTGAGGGCCTGAGAGCTGCATCTAAGCAACTTAAAGAAGGCTATTACGATCAGTATTGTGATGCGAGCAAATTGCCGGTCGTCAAGGCCGTCGGACATACCCATATTGACGTCGCTTGGCTTTGGCCGCTCTTGACGACAAGGGATAAAGCGGTTCGAAGCTTTTCGACGGTCATTCAGCTGATGCGTGAATATGATGATTACATCTTTATGTCCAGTCAGCCGCAGCTGTATCAGTATGTGCTCGAACAAGCGCCAGAACTTTTTGAAGAAATCAAGAAGCGCGTCGCAGAAGGCCGCTGGGAAGTTGAAGGGGGCATGTGGCTGGAGGCCGACTGTAATCTCACTTCGGGTGAAGGGCTGGTGCGCCAGTTCCTCTATGGCCTGCGCTTTTTCCGTGAGCACTTTAACAAAGAGAATAAAATTCTCTGGCTGCCTGACGTGTTTGGCTATTCGGCCGCCTTGCCTCAGATCATCAAGAAGTCGGGCATGGACTATTTCATGACGACCAAAATTGCTTGGAATGATACCAACCGTATGCCCTGTGATACTTTTGAATGGCAGGGCATTGATGGGTCTCGCGTCTTGACACATTTTTCACCGTCGCGTGAATACAGCCGTTTGGGTGAGCTTTTCCCAACGGAAGTGGGGACGTTTACAACCTATAACGCGATGTTGAACGAGACGCAGGTCAAGGGTGCTTGGCAGCGTTATGGCAACAAGGAACTCAACAATTCTGTACTCATGAGCTACGGTTGGGGCGACGGCGGCGGCGGTACGACGCCTGAGATGATTGAGCGCGGTCGTCGAATGAAAAAGGGCATTAACGGTCTGCCTCGCGTGGAATTTTCAACGGCGCGTCGCTTTTTTGATGAATTAGCTGAAGAAGTCAAAGGGAAAAAGACCCTGCCCGTATGGGACGGAGAACTTTATTTTGAATATCACCGCGCGACTTTAACCTCTATGGCGAGGAATAAGCGCTGGAATCGCAAAGCTGAATTTGCGCTTGCGAACCTCGAGTCTCTCTGTGTGATGGCGGAGCGCTTCTGTAAGATCCCTTATCCCCATGAAGAAATTCGTTTGCTCTGGCGCGTTGTGCTTCGCAACCAGTTCCACGATATTTTGCCAGGGTCTTCGATCGGTCAAGTATATGATGACTCGAAGAGAGAATACCTGCAGCTTTTTGCGGACATCGATCGCATGAAGGCGAAGATTTTTGACGCGATGGGGCAGGCGCAGGCCGGCCAGAGCTGCGGAGAATTTTTGCTTTTCCACTACAACGACAGCCATAGCGTCCACGAAGTGAATCTGGGCGAAGGTCAGGGTGTTTTGGATGCCAAGCGCAGCTATGAAGCGGTGGCACTCGTGCCGCATGACGGCTTAGAAGCGAAGCGTTACCCCATTCAGCGGACCTATCAAGGACAGTGGATTTGCTTGATTGATGAATTGCCGAGCAAGGGCTTTATGCGTTTCAAGGTGGAAGAAGTTGGTGAGGTAGAGCCCTTTACGCCGCAGAATATCCAGCTTCCTTATACGCTTGAAAACGATTATCTGCATATTGACTTCGATGCGAAGGGTCGCTTTGATTCTCTCTATGATCAAAAAGAGGGGCGCGAACTTATCCTCAAAGGTCGAAAAGGCAATCGCATCGTCAGCCACCAGACAAAGCCGCACGCTTTTGACGCATGGGACCTGAACGCTTATTACAAAGAAAAATTCTGGGAAGTCGACGAGCTTGAATCCGCGACGCTCATTGAAGATGGCCCGATTCGTACGGCCTTGAAGTTGCGCTACCTTTATCAGGAATCCTTGCTTGAGCAGACGGTCTACCTGTATCACAACGAGGCACGTGTGGACTTGGTGCACGATGTGGATTGGAAAGAGCACCAGCAGATGCTCAAATTGTATTTCCCTGTAGATATTCACAGCAACGAGGCAACCTACGAGATTCAATACGGCCATGTGACGCGAAAGACGCACTATAACACCAGTTGGGATCGCGCGCGCTTTGAAGTGTGCTGCCACAAGTGGCTTGATTTCTCTGAATATGGTTATGGACTGGCTGTGTTAAATGACAGCAAATTTGGTGTGGGGATTCACGAACAAGAGATCGGCCTGACGATGCTCAAAGCGGGCGTTGATCCTTATCCGGATGCGGATATCGAGATGCACCACTTCGTGTACTCTTTGCGTCCGCATACGGGTGATTACCGTGAAAAGCACATCATTGACGCAGCCTACGATCTGAACAATCCGTCAGAGGTTTTGTGGCTTGCCAAAGACGCAACAGTCGTGCCGAACTATTTGAGTTTGGCTGAGAGTCAGACCGAAAACGTCGTGGTCGAAGTGGTTAAGGCACATGAAGATCTTGATGCGGATATTATTCGTGTCTATGAAGCCCATGGCCGCCGTGCGCGGGCAAGCTTGAGCCTGAGTGGAGATTACACGTCCTTCGAGGAGGTGGATTTGACCGAACGCCCGCTTTCTCAAGAGGAAAAGGAGCAGACGCAGCTTGAAGGGGGCGAAGGCTTGTATCACTTTGATATTAAGCCCTTTGAGATCAAGACATTTATGGCCAAGCGCCGCTAAGCCGAGCGCTACTAGGCCAAGCGCCGCTAAGCCGAGCGCTACTAAGCAGGGCTTGTGAGGCGATTGGCTTCGCTTGACCGTCGTGGTGATTTTTGAGATCACCGCGGCGGTCTTTTTATTGCTCGTTTTTTAGATTGAATTAAGGCGCTGATGGTCGAGCTATTTAGCGATTGATATCACGGTGGCGCAGATTGATTTTAAGATCCTGAGCCTTTAGATAACGACCGAGGCGATCTGCGAGTGTGACGGAACGGTGTTTGCCCCCTGTGCAGCCCAAAGCGATGACGAGCTGACTTTTGCCTTCGCGTCGGTAGAGAGGCAGCAAGAAATCAATCAGTCCAGTCAGGTGCGTCCAGAAAGCCGCGCTTTCGCTATTATTCATGACATAATCTTGAATTTCAGGCGTCAGGCCCGTTTTATCTCGAAGCTCCGGCACGTAAAAAGGATTGCGCAGACAGCGTAGATCGAAGACGAGATCAGCTTCTTTGGGCAGTCCATTTTTATAGCCAAAACTCACAATGCGGATGAGCATATCTTGATTGCAGTTTTCTGAAAAAATATTGCGAATGAGCTCACCAAGTTCTTGAACAGAGGTGTCGCTGCTGTCTAAGACGTAGTCGGCTCTTTGACGAATTGGGATGAGCAAAAGACGCTCCAAACTGATGGCTTCTTCGAGATTTCCTTCGACGCGATCCGCGAGTGGATGGCGTCGGCGCTGCTCTTTGTAGCGGCGAAGTAAGACGGCGTCATCTGCATCTAAATACAAAAGTTTGAAAGACACCCCATGTTCCTTGAGTTCTTCGCTCACGCTGATAAATTGATCCAGCATGCCGCCTCTCGCATCGACGACAAGCGCCATTTTCTGAAAGCCTCCATCGGCGCGCTCCATAAGTTCGGAGAATTTTGAAATCATGGGGGGCGGGACGTTATCGACACAGAAAAAGCCGATATCTTCAAGAATTTGGATCGCCTTACTTTTACCTGATCCGCTCATACCGCTGACGATAAGCAGTTCCATGTTGATCTCCCTGTTTCTTTTGTATCTTAATCAAGGATGCGCTTTGTCCTATTGATTTGCCACATCATGTATTTTAGTTAAAGAAAGCAAAAGCTGCGATGTGCCGCGCTCTTTGCGAGAGAAAATCTCGTTTATTGCGAGCTGATTTACTTCAGCATGGAACGTGAGCTTATTCGATTCAGAAGGGAACAGGAAGGAAAGAGAATTGTGGGTTCAGGACATTTATATATTGATCGAGAGTTGAATTTGTTTGAAAAAGGGAGGCAGCTGGCGGAGGCTTTGCATATTCAAAAAGCATCTGAATGTAGCTGTGGCATTCATGAAGAGGCAGCGGCGAAAGCGCACGGTGAAATCCATTCAAATGCGCCGATAGACCATCACGAGCACCAAGAAAGTTGCCCTGCATCGGGAGAACCTAGACCTTTTCACAAGGGTTATCTCAAGCGACCGGGCGGGCACTCTATTTTTTATGCTGAATTTGGTCAGGCTGAGGGAACGCCTTACCTCCTTCTTCATGGGGGGCCTGGCGATTGTTGCAACCCTTATAATGCGGAGCGCTTTGATCTCGAAAAGCACCATGTGATTGTCTTTGATCAAAGAGGCTGTGGCCAGAGTCGTTACGAACAGCTTTTGGAGCAGAATACGACAGAGGATTTGGTTGAAGATGCCTTTGCCTTGATGGATGAACTGGGGATAGAGCGATTTTATCTTGTTGGAGCTTCATGGGGGTCAACTTTGGCTTTGAACTTGTTTTTGGCGCGGCCGGATCGTATTTTGGGCCTGGTGCTTCGAGCCATATTTTTGGGTTCTGAAGAAGAGTTGAACTGGACTTATGAAGGCGGTGCGGGCTGCTTTTTCCCAGAAGCCTACGAAAAATTTTTGGCACCGTTAGAGGGCAAAAGCCAAGCGGGCGAGTCTCATATTCAAAGCTATGCACGATTGATCGAGACGAGTCCGGATGCGGACAAAATAGGAGCTGCCTTTCGCCGCTGGGATTTGCGTCTGCTTGCGATGACCGATTTGGGACAACAACTCGACGGACCTTGTTTTGGCGCTTTGGATGAAGAAGAACATCTCGCTCAGCAGCGCGGCAGTAGGATTGCTTTGCACTATTTCAGTCATCACTGTTTCATGAAACAGGGGATTTTGCCTCGCTTGGCGGCTTTGGCCGAGACTCAGCCCGAGATACTTAAAGGGAAAAAACTTTATCTCGTACAAGGTGAAATTGACATGATGTGTCCGCCCAAAGCGGCCTACGATCTGGCCAAGACCTGGGCTCAGCAAGGTGGTGAAGCTCACCTACAAATGATCCCAGATGGGGGACACATTGCCATGGATCAAGAAACTGAAGACGCGTATCAGGCGGCGATTTTGGAGATCGGAGCGGACTTTGGCTCATTTTCCTTAAATTAATTTCCGCTAAAATAAGGGGTCGAGATCAAGAAGATCGCAAGAAACGATCAAAAAAGTTAAGGGGAGCTTATGCAAGGAGAACTCAAGCGCATACGTGAAGAGGCGATAGAAGCGCTTGCTCAGGCCCAAAAACCGGGGGACTTAGCTGAATTGAAGCGCCATTATTTAGGTAAAAAAGGTGCGCTCACCGCAGTCCTCAAAGGTCTGGCAGGGATGGATGTGGAAAGCCGCCGTGAAATCGGGGCTTTTGCGAACACACTCAAGGAAGAACTTGAGCGCTGCTTTAACGACAGGGAGCAGGAGCTTTTGGATCAAGAGTCTCTGCTTGAGGATCATCTAGATCTGAGCTTGCCGAGTCTAGAGACCGAACGCGGCGGACTGCATCCTGTGACCCAAATGTGTTACGACCTGAATGATGCCTTTCGCTCGCTGAATTTTGAAATTTTCGAAGAAGATATTTTGAGCTCAGAGCTCTTTGCTTTTGACCACTTGAATTTTCCGCCAGGGCATCCGGCGCGCGAATCGATGGATACGTATTGGCTCGCGGGCTGTCATTCGGATGATCCCGGACAGCGTTTGTGTTTGCGTCCGCATTTGACGGGCGCATCGGTGCGCAAATTGATGGAATCTGGGGCTCCGGCTCGCTTTGTTTACCCGGGCCGCGTGTATCGGAACGAAACGACCGACGCGGGACATGATCGAGGCTTTTTCCAGTATGAAGCACTGATCGTCGACCGTGACTTCAGTTTTTCATCAGGACTTCTCCTCGTTAAAACAATTTTAGAAAAGGTCTTTGGCAGAGAAGTGGACGTGCGCATGCGCGCGGGCTTTTTCCCCTTTGTTGAGCCGGGTTTTGAGATTGATATGAAGTGCCAGGTTTGCCAAGGCAAGGGCTGCCGTGTGTGTAAAAATGTCGGCTGGATCGAAGTGATGCCAGGAGGGACGCCGCACCCGAATGTGCTCAAAGCTGCGGGTCTGGATCCTTACGAATGGACCGGCTTTTACATCGACATCGGTCTCGATCGCCTCGTGATGATGCGTTATGGTGTCGACGATGTGCGCTATTTCACCTCGGGCGACTTGCGTTTCTTGAAACAGTTGAGCTGAGCCTTTGAGTAGAGGAGAGAGCACGCTATGAAATTATCTTTGAATTGGATTCGAGACTATGTGGATTTGCCGCAAGATCTCGATATGAAACAACTGGCGCACACGCTGACCATGAGAACGGTTGAGGTGGAGGGTTATGAAAATCCCGCCGACGCGCTCAAACAGGTGGTCGCTGCAAAAATTATTTCAGTTGAAGCCCACCCCAATGCAGATCGCCTGCGTGTGTGTCAGCTCGACGTGGGCGCTGAGGCGCCGGTTCAGGTTGTCTGTGGCGGATCAAACCTGGAGTTAGGTCACTACGTGGTTTTGGCTCAACCTGGAGCTGTGGTGGTCTGGCATGGTGAAGGCGATCCCGTGACGATCAAGGCAGGTAAGCTGCGCGGTGTGGCATCAGACGGCATGATTTGCGGCGCTGAAGAGGTCGGCTTAGATGGGCTTTTCCCGGCATTAGAGGAACATGAGATCGTAGATTTAAGTGAACGCTTATCCGAAGATTCGGAGGAAGCGTCGCGCCTTAAGCCCGGAGCTGCCATCTCAGAAGTGTTGGGCCTCGATGATGTGATTTTGGAAATTGACAACAAGTCGATGACGCATCGCCCGGATCTTTGGGGGCATTACGGTTTGGCTCGTGAGCTTGCAGCGATTTATGAGCGTCCGCTCAAGGCTTTGCCTGAGTTTGAATTACCCAAAGACGCCTGT
This sequence comes from Bacillota bacterium, assembly GCA_023388205.1. GTDB lineage: Bacteria > Bacillota > Clostridia > Saccharofermentanales > Fastidiosipilaceae > JAEWGS01. The sequence goes on along the minus strand of JAEWGS010000027.1, from coordinate 3,333 downwards.
GACTTTGAAGTTAAAATCGAGAGCGAAAAGCGCTCAGCACGTTATACAGCGACGGTGATTGAAGGGGTGGAAGTTAAACCTGCGCCGTTTTGGATGCAAAAAAGATTGAGCCTCTGTGGTCAGCGTCCGATCAATGCGCTAGTCGATCTGACGAATTATGTGATGCTTGCAAGTGGACAGCCGACCCATGCCTTCGATCGTCGCAGCGTGAACGGCTTGCTTTTTGTGCGCCAAGCGAAGGATCAGGAAGTTTTGCGCTTGCTCGATGACCGTGAGTTGAAGTTGCAAACGGATGATTTGGTGATCGCGGGAGAACAGGAGGCGATGGCTCTGGCCGGGGTCATGGGTGGCCTCAAAGACTCTGTGCTTGAAGATACGCGAGCGATTGTTTTGGAAGCGGCTCATTTTGAGTCGACGGGGGTTCGTCGCACACAGCAGCGCTATGGCGTGAGAACCGATGCTTCGTCTCGTTTCGAAAAAGCGATTGATCCGGAACGTGTGGATCAGGCTTTGGCTTTGACCCTGACGCTTCTTCCAGAAATTTTCCCTGAAGCAAAAGTGACACAGCATACAGATCTCTTTTTGGCGCCGACCAAGAAGATTTGCATCGATTGTGATCAGCACTTCTTAGCTGCGCGCATGGGTAAAGAGGTCAACCTCGGCTTGTTAAAAGAGAAACTTGAGCCGCTGGGCTTTGGGGTTCAAGAAAAGGAAGCGGGACATTATCTCGTCGAGGTGCCGACTTATCGTTCGACGGGCGACGTGTCTGAAGCCTACGATATTTTGGAAGAGCTCGCGCGTTTGGTGGGATATGAGCACTTTAGTTTTCAGGCGCCTCAAATTTTGCTCGAACAAGCGGTTTCGCATCCAGCGATTGATTTTAGACGTCGTGTGCTGGAATATCTGGCTTACGAGCGCGGCTATCAGGAGATCTTTAGTTTCCCTTGGCAGCATGAACGCTATGTGGAAGCTTGCGGTGAATCTGTTGAAGAAGCCTTGCAACTTGAAGCGCCCCCTGCTCCAGAGACGAAGGCGTTGCGCCAAAGCCTCATGCCGAACATGCTGGAAGCCTTGGAGAAAAACGCGAAGCACTTCGACCATTTCAAAATTTGTGAATTGACTCAGGTCTTTTCGACTAAAGAACCAGCTTATACAGAAGGCGGCGAACTGAAACGCGTTCAACCGCATCACCTCGCAGGTCTTGAATTGACTCGTTTAGATCAGATTGAGCGGGTGCTGCGCGAGACAAAGGGGACGATCGAGGGCCTTTCAAAACTGGGGGTCTCGCCGCTGGCTTTTAGGCAGATCGAGAAGCCGGCTTATGCAGATCCTAAGCTGTGGCTCAATATCGTGCACAAAGATCAGCCTGAGAAAATAGTCGGTACCCTCGCTTTCTTGTCGCCCAAAGTTAACCGGCTTTGTGATCTTAAGAAACAAGCGGTGTGCGTGTTTGAAATGAACCTCGATGCTTTGACTTTGGGGCATGATCCTGTTGGCCCTTTCAAAGCGATTCCTGCGACCGACCCGCCGCAGGCGGACCTGTCCATGCTCGTCGATGAGTCAGTTCCCTGGTCTGAATTTGAACGGGTTTTGTCGCCGCAAGTTTTGTCCTTGACCTATCTTGAGGCTTATCGTGGGGCGCAGATTCCAGAAGGCAAAAAGAGCGTTCACTTCAGCATGACTTTGAAAATGGATCAAGCGCAGGCAACGATGGAAGAAATTGATCATGAGCTGCGTCGCTTGGCGAAGCGCTTGAGCAAAGAATTGGGTGCTGTATTGCGTGGCTGAAAAAGCCCAGATTCCAGAACCTGAGCCCTGCGTTTCAGGGCCATCAGTGGACATGACACAAGCTCAGTCTCTTTGAGGCTGAGCTTTTTCAGTTAGTTAGACTGCGAAGAGTGAGGCTAGAGTAGCGAAAAATGATGAGATGAAGCTTGTTTTCTCGATTTTTTTATTATTGCGAAGAGACAAGTGCGGTCGATATAATTAAATTGCCTTAAAAGGCACAGGAATCTTGAAACTCAAGTGTGCTGCCATCTCAGGACACTTCTGAAATTATAGAATTGAGAAAAAACGTGTATCAGTTAAGTCGCATTCATCAAATGAAACAACGCATTGCTTCAGTTTTGGCGCTGCTCTTGATTTTTCAAGTGTTGCTCGCTTTTGATTCAAAGGCGGTCCATCGGGTCTACGCGGAGAATCGTGCTGCGCAGCCGAAAAACCTGAAGCCTCTGACCCCAGAAGATGCGAAAGCTATTTCAGAAGGGAAGATTAGATTACCCGGAGGTAAGGTCGAAAGTGCCTTAGTGGGAAGAGATCCACTTGATCCTGATGCTGACGATGATGAAGATGGTTTGAAAAATTCTGAAGAGGTCTTCACATATGAGGAAGACGGGAAAACGTACCTTTACTATAAGTCTCATCCTTATCTGAAAGATACGGACGGTGATGGTCTTACAGATAAGGAGGATTCGAATCCGCTTGCGTGGAATATGGCAGGGCGTGATGCCATCATGATGATGGAGCTTTGTTACCGAGATGACGACTATATCAATCGAGTCCTTGACCCTAAGCCTTTGAGAGATCAAGAGCTTTACAAGGGGAGTGGTGAAACTAAGGGTCGCAAAGAGTATGCGATGATGAACCGTGAGCTCGGACCTTATTGGGTAGTCGATAAGACCTGGCACTTGGACAACGATTTCGATGCAGTTTTATTCAAATATACGAACAAAAGTTTGCCGTTTTTAGATGAATCCGGCACCTATGTATTGGCGATTCGTGGAACAGCAGGTTCAGCAGATGTATCCAATGACGTACAACTTGGTCTGGGACGTTGGCCCTGGCAAGCAGATTCTGCTCAAAAGGTTGCTGACGAACTTGCGGCACGTCCGGAAATTCAAAATCTCTATGTGACGGGACATTCTTTGGGCGGATATTTAGCTCAAATTTTTGCAGTGCGATCTATGGGTGCTTACTATGCTGACCCGGAAAATGGCTATACAAAAGAAAATTTGATGCAGCATGACTCAGCTAAAAAGGCAAATCAGGCTCTCAAAGGTATTTATACTTTCCAATCTCCAAGAGTTCCTGCTTCACCGTTAGCACCTTATACGATGGAGTATGCGAAACTTGCTGACATTATTAATCAAAATAGTCATATTACATATCACTATCGCACCGAAAATGATTCAGTATCTAAGACAACGGGTGCTCCCGATAACGCAATAACTTTACCCAGTTCCGATCGAGGACATTCTTCACGTTCTTTCTTTGAATCTAAGTTTGATCCCGTAGCGGACTTTAGCGTTGGAACGCGACAAGGCTTGTCGACTG
>JAEWGS010000005.1 GCA_023388205.1 Bacillota bacterium | reverse complement strand
CCAAAAAGAGCTCACAGTGTTCCAAGCCGCAAGCTTGCAAAACCGCAATATTGGAACCATCGCCGTGAAAGACTTCAACTTCGTATAAGTTAGCGATGCGCTCGCAGTTCTTGAGATCAGCCTCGATGACCGTGATCCGGTCATTTTCACCGGTGTTTTGAATCAGTAAGCTGATCAGGTTGGTGGCGACGAGTCCCCCTCCGACGATCAAAATATTCATCGCTTGTACCTGCTTTCTGAATGAACCTCACTGCGCTGGATTTCGTCGAGAATCTTTTCTTTGGCAGCGTCCGACGACTTTTCAATCTTTCGCGCAACTTCTTCTTGGGCGTGATCCAAAAGTAACAAAGCTGCATCGGCGGTCAGTTCCGTTGAACAAATCGTATGTAGCCCTAAGGCGCGCACGAATTCCTCGTTCTCGGGGGTGTAAGTTCTGGCGATACAGCAGGGAACGTGATAGAGCTTTTTAGCCATTTCGCAAGCCATGATATTGAGATTCTCGTTGTTGTCCATGGCGATAACGGCACTCGCTGAGGCGATATCCGCGGCTTCTAAAATGCCTTGGTCGATGGGATGGCCGACAAAGCTAGCCATGCCGAGATCAGCCAGCGCATCAAGCTTAGCTTCGTCTGAATCGATGAGTACTAAATCCATACCGGATTGGATGAGCCGCTCGGCCAAACGGCGACCAGAGCGCCCGCAGCCGATGAGCAAGACGTGCATGAGGTCACACCTCTTTCTTAATCCATATTTGTTCAAAAACAATATGCGCTTGAACCTGCGTTAAAGAAGGGGCTTCAGTTCAAGGTACAATGCCTATCATATCTTAGTTTTTGTATTTCGGGAGTGCTTCCTTGTCGTTGCACTTTGTTAAAAGATAGAATGAAGCGATGCGCGCTTGGGCCACAAAATAGGATTCAAAGGGCAGCTCAAAGGGTAGAAAACCAGCATTTTGAGAGATCCGAGAGTGCCAGTTGAGATATGAAGCTTTGAGCTTTTTAAGCCTAAGCTAAGGACAAAGACGGAGAGGGTGGACAGGATGAATCGCCGTGATTTGATGGAACAAATTCGTCATGTGGGCTGTTTTCGACTTCCGGCTTGGGAAGAGATTCCTGAGCGGGTCACGAGTCGAGCGCTGCGTGAATTGTGCCAGTCTGCTCTATCTCGTTTATCTATAGAAGGTGAGCACCCTGGTCTCGTGACGACGAGCATGCTACAAAATTATTTGCGTTCGGGGCTTTTAACAAGGGTGGAAGGAAAGCACTATCCTAGAGAAGAGGTGGCGCGGCTTTTGCTCATCTTAATTCTCAAACAGATTTTGTCGCTGTCAGAAGTCAAAAAAGTGATCGAGTTAGAGTGGAAGCGGGGCGCGACCCAAACGGTCTATGCGGCTTTGAGTGAAACTTTGAGCACGATCTTAGAAGAAATTTCCAGAGTGTATTTTGTCGCCTGCGCGCCCATGCCTTCGGAACATAAAAAAGAACTTCCAATATTTATGCCTGCGATTCAATTGAAAAAAGACCAGCTGGAATGGGCGGCGCTTTGCCAATGTTACGGCTGGTATCTCTGTTCACGATTGCTTTTGAGCGCGGGTGGCATGGCCTCGCTGATGCCTGAGCCGAGTCTCGAAGATCGGATGAGTGATGACAAGGCGGATGAAAACAAGTTCGATCGAACTGAGCAACTCAGTAGAGAAGACGTGCGCGGTAGAGAAAAGATTTGAGATTTTTATCTCGATTTTTACGAATTGAACAGACCTTTTGCCCTTTCTTAAAGGGCTTTTGATAGAGTAATCAAGCAAGACAAACACCACGTTTGTCGGAAGGGGAAGTCGTATGCGCTGGGAAAAGATCAAACAATCAGGACACATCTATTTAGCGGCATTTGTGCTGACTCTGCTCGCCTCTTTGGCCGGGCGATATCTCGCCAATTTACCGGGCCTCAAGGTCGTGGGCGCGATGGTCCTATCTTTATTGATTGGCATGTTGCTTCAAGTTGTTCCAAAATTAAGGGCGACTTTGATCAAGCCGATCTCCTTAATTTCAAACAAATTTTTGCGCCTTGGCATTATTTTGCTCGGGTTTAAGCTCAATTTGGATTTGCTCTTGGCTTCTGGGCTTCAAATGATCGGGTTGGCTCTGGTGCTTGTGGCGCTCATGATTTTGCTGACTTATGCGCTTGCGCGTCAGGTCAAAGTGGATCCGCGACTGAGCCTTTTGGTCGCTGGGGGCTGCAGTATTTGTGGCGCTGCAGCGGTTATGGGCATTTCACCACAGGTCGATGCGGAAGCAGATGATTCTGTGCTCGCGGTGGCGATCGTCGCTATTTTAGGAACGATCTTTACGCTGTTGACCGTCGCACTCAAGCCCTTTTTACCTCTGACAGAAACGCAGTATGGTGTGTTTACAGGTGGGGCCTTGCATGAGATTGCGCACGTCGTTGCGGCTGCGGGGGCGGGAACCGAGACCTCGATGAATCTCGCCTTGATGATGAAACTGTCTCGCGTGCTCATGCTCGCTCCAGCGGCGCTCTTTATTGGCTTGTATTATCACCAGGTTTTGAGACACCACGAAAAAACAGGGCACAAAAAATTGCCGATCCCTTGGTTTATGGCTGGATTTTTGGCGACGAGTGTGGTCGGAACGCTGTGGTTGAAGCAAGATCCCGCTGCCTTGACACGGATTAAAGATCTTGAAACTTTGGCGTTTATCATTTTAGGTATGGCGATGGCTGCACTAGGGCTTTCTGTGAACTTTGAAGTCTTCATTAAACGTGGACATAAAATTTTAGGGGTTGCGGTGCTGACTTCAGTTGTTCTCTATGCCTTGGCGTATTTCGCAGCGAAGCTTTTCTTTTAAGATCTTGGCTTTTAAGAAGCGTGCTCAATTTGGCTCGTTCATCTGAGTCTGTCCCATAATTTCGCCGTGAGATTCAAAAAAGCCCCTAGCCGCAATGCGGTTAGGGGCTTTCGCCTGATTGAGGAGGCTGACACATTTAGAGAGAAGCGAGGGCTGACTCGAGACCTTCTTTGGCGCTGTCATCAGGAGATTCTAGGTGCGTATAGTGGCCAATGACGTTGCAGCCGTCAGCTTGAGCTTTTTCAACGAAGTCCAGCATGTACTGACCATCGCCCCAGCCGAAGCAGCCGAACAGGAAAAGTTTCTTGCCTTTTAAGGTGTCGAGATGCTCGTTATAAAAGGGCATAAAGGCAGATTCATCAATTTCTTCCGTACCCTGGGCAGGACTGCCGAGGGCCACGAACTCTGAATCGTTTAAGCTGCTGACGTCAGCATTGTCAAAGTCGCTACAAGTCACCTCGTAGCCTTTGCTTTCGAGAACTTCTTGGAGCATGCCCGCTAAGGCTTCCGTGTTTCCCGAGGTTGTGAAATAAAAAATAGAGCATTTCATCGTTTCTTATCTCCCTTTGTAATAGGTATTAAGCTGAACTCATGAGTCAAAAGACGGACACTAAGGTCCATGACGGATCTTTGTCTCAAGGCGAGTTAGCATAGGCTAATTCTAACTCATGGATCTCGGAATGGGGAGAAACATTTGTGACATCTTTCAAAAGAGCCAAGAATGAGGTCTTAAACAGCTCGATCGGAAGCATCTTCTTTCTAAATTGATGTAGGAGGAGCGTCTTTTTTGATGCACTTTTCGTCGAAAAGCTGAATATGAGCAGATTAAGAGAAATCCGCATCATCCGAGCGGCACAGGAGGCGGATTCGGGTATAATCGCCCCCAATAAAGCTCGTGAGGTGACCCATGGAGCAGACCTATTTACCTTTTGTTCAACATCAGATCCGACGCGAGGGTCAATTGATTTTGAGCCCTGGATCTTTGCTGATCGTCGAAGCCCCCAAGACGCTTTTATCTGATCCGCGCTTGCGCTTTGCTGGACGCTTGATCCAGCAGGTGATGGAATGTGTGGCGGGGTACGGGCTTCAGACTTTTTACGTTGTCGATCGAAACTGCGTTTCGAATCGAAGCGAGCAGCCGCAGCTGTTACTTCAAGTCGCAGGTGATGGCGACTCAGAAGCTTATCGCATTGAAATTTCCCCTGAGTCGAAACGCATCGAGATTTTCGCTCAAGCGCCCAGAGGGGCTTTGTGGGCGATGCGCACTTTGGAGCAGCACATGCAGCAAAAGGGGCTCGTTTTTGAAGGCGGCACGATCGAAGACGCACCGACACTTCCATGGCGTGGCTTTTATCACGATGTGACGCGCGGGCGCGTGCCGACATTGGAGAGCCTCAAGCGTCTCGCAGAAGCGTTGAGCCGATACAAGCTCAATGAGCTTCAACTTTACATTGAACACACTTATCTGTTTTCTAATGAAAGCGAGGTCTGGCGCGACGATACCCCACTTACAGCAGCCGATATTCAAGAATTGGATCGTTACTGCGATGAGCGCGGCGTTGAGCTTGTTCCTTCCGTTTCGTCTTTTGGCCACTTGTATGAATTGCTTCGAAGCTATCAATTCTGCGGCGAATGTGAACTAGACGTCGATCCGAGCGAAACTTTTTCCTACATCGGCCGCATGGCTCATCACACGGCGGATATCCATGGAGAAGCTGTTTTTGAGCAGATCCTAAGACGCATCGATGAGTTTTCTGGTTTGTGCCGCACGCGTCGCTTTAATATCTGTGCAGATGAGACCTTTGATCTGGGGCAAGGCAAAAATCGAGATCTTTGTGCCAATCAAGGCAGAGGCCGTCTTTATGTGGACTTTCTCAAAAGGCTCCAGCAGCACCTCAACGCGCGCGGGCTCGAGATGCAGTTTTGGGGCGACATCATTATTGATACGCCAGATTTGTATCAGGAATTTGACCCTAAGCCTGTCTGCTTAACCTGGGACTATGCTGCGGAAGGATCTGATCATGGAGTCAAAACCCTTGCGAAGCTTGGGGCACGGCAATATCTGTGTCCAGGCGTGGGAACCTGGAACATGAAATTGCCGTCAATCTTTAATGCCTACCGCAATATTCATCGCATGACGACCTATGCGATTGAGTACGGTGCGGAGGGTGTGCTGAATACGGATTGGGGCGATTTTGCACATATCTGTGATCCTTGCCTTTCTCTTCCGGGCTTGATTCATGGAGCCTGTGTCGCCTGGACGGGCAGTGAAGCCTTGCAAAAATATGTGCAGGCTTTGCATCCTGCAGCGAAAGACGAGCCCTTTGATCCTGCGCCATCGTCCCCACAGCGCCTCTTGGAATATGAGCTGCTGAATGCCCAAATTTCTAAGCTTGAATGCGGGGACTTTGAGGGGAGCTATGTATCAGACTTGAACCTCGCACAGGAAGAGGATCTTTTTCCGTGGTTTCACATGGTGCGTTTGCATGAGGCAGAGACGATGTCTGATCGAGAGACGGCGGAGCGTTGGCTCGTTGAAGGGAAGGCTTTGCTCGAGAAGAACATGGGCCCTGACCGTTACGCGGCAGCCCAGGCTAAACTTCAGCAGATCAAAGCGAAACTGTTGTCTAAGCCTTTGCTTTGCGCAAGACCTGAGGAGGCCACGTCTTTTAGAGAAGCGGCGATCAATGGCTTGGATTTTATCTTGTGTACGAATGAGTTAGGCTACCTTTATTGGCAAAGCCAACTGGATCTGGAAGTATCTACATTGGCGTCCTTAAAACCGCAGGTGGAGGCTTGCTGTCAGCGCTTGGAACATTGGATGTTGCGCTACCGGAAACGCTGGCTCAAAGTCAGTCAAACGAGTGAGCTTTCGAGAATGACCGAAGTTCTTTCCGCCTGGCTCGATCGCCTGCGTCGCAAGGCTTATTTTTCAGATTAAAGGCATTGAGGGTAGACACTGAGTCAAAAGTCTGAGAATGCAGACTGACACCCGAGGCGTTTCTTTGTGCTCGTTTAGATACGAAGGAGATTAGATATGGAGCTAGGTAAAGCAGCACAAGCGAGTGACCCGCTTGGATCTTCAAAACAGAAGATCCTTCGCAGTCGCATTCGGTCGGGGAAGGATCCTTACAGTCCAGATGGCGCAGCGCTTTATCTTGGACGGCCTTTTGCGTGGCTCATCGCGTTGATGAAACCCGTGGGATTCAAATATACGACGGGTTTGGTGATGGATTTTATTGATTTGGCGCTCGGCATGCTTTTAGCTCCGGTTACAGCGCTTTTGGTGGACCAGGTGCTTATCGGGGGACACATGGAGCGCTTGCTCCCTTATGCGCTGTTTTTGGCGGGCGTCCCCATTCTTAAGGCATTTATGCGCTACACCTACCGAATCTTGTTTGAGACTTCGTCTTATTATGGATTGACACGTCTTCGTGACAGTATTTATCAGCAGCTGCAAAGCTTAGATCGCCGTTTTTATCACAAAAATTCCACCGGGCAGGTGATGTCAAAACTCACTTCGGATTTAGATATGTTGCGCCATTTCTGGGCCTGGACTTTTTGGGTCTTTTTGGACCAGCTGCTGACGTTCATGATCGGGGGGATTTACCTTCTGTTTATCAGTTGGAAGCTGACTTTAGCTTGCCTTTTGTTCACGCCGATCATTGTTTGGATCGCTAGCCGCTTTCGTAAAAAAGTGCGCAGCCAGTGGGGTGAAATCAGAAGTCAGCTGGAGCGCTTGAATGCGGTCTGTCAGCAGAATATTTCAGCCAATCGTATCGTGCGTGCCTTTGTGCGAAAAGACTTTGAGACAAAACGTTTCGATCGCGAAAACGAGGCCTATTTTGATCGACAGCGCGACATGGTTAAGACGACCTCTCACTATATTCCTGCACTTGAAGCTTTTTCTGGGCTCATCAATATCCCTTTGATCGTGCTCGGGGGATACTTCGTCATTCGGGGTGAAATGACGATTGGTCAATGGGTTGCATTTAGTAGCTTGCTGTTTGTCTTTGAAAATCCAATGCGGAGTATGGGGAATCAGATCAATGAAATTCAAAGGGCCTCATCTTCTGCTATTAAATTGTGCGAGATGTTGACGACGCTACCGAACTTGGAGGACCGCGCTTCTGAAGATCCGGGGGATGAAAAAAGCGATCGTGAGCAGGTCGCGAAACTCTATCGGCCCGGTGCATTAAAGGCGTTGAGTCAACGCAGCATTGACGATATTGTGACCGAGCGAGCACAGTTGGAGAAGACGTTAGAGAAGGTCCCAGATATCAGCGGCGATATCGTTTTCGATCATGTTTCGTTCAGCTATTTGGGTGAGCTGCCCCACATACAAGAGAATAAAGAAACGCAGCTTTCTTACCCTGTTTTAGAGGATGTTTCACTTGAAATTAAAAAAGGACAGCGCGTCGGTTTAATTGGGAGTACAGGTTCGGGCAAATCGACCTTGATTCGCTTGATCTCTCGTCTTTATGATCCTCAAATCGGAAAGATTACAATTGGCGGCGTGAATCTGAGGGATATCCCGCTCGGGGTGCTCAGAAAAAATGTTGCAGTGGTCAATCAAGAGGTCTTTTTGTTCTCAGATACGGTCGAAAGCAATATTGCTTTTGCGGACCCATTGATGCCGAACGAAGATATCTTGCGTTATGCCCAAATGGCGGCGGCAGACGGCTTCGTGCGACGCATGGAACATTCTTATGAAACTGTGGTCGGTGAGCGCGGCGTCGGTCTTTCGGGCGGTCAAAAGCAGCGCCTATCTCTAGCACGCGCTTTGGCCGCGGATTGTCCTATTTTGATTTTGGATGATACGACTTCGGCTCTCGATTTAGAGACAGATCGACTCATTCGCCAAAATCTTTCGCGCTTAGAAGGAAAAACACTCATTATGATTGCGCAGCGCATCGCATCCATTCGCGATTGCGATCAGATTTTTGTGATGGACGGCGGCCGCATTGTTGAGCGCGGCACGCACGAAGAACTCGTGGCGCTCGGTGGCCTTTATACAGAAATTTATGAGGTTCAGAGAGGCCAGAAGGAACATATCGCAGCGCAGATGAAAGCCGCGCAGGCTGAAAGCAAACAGGGAAAGGAGGCCTAAGATGGCTCGAAATCGTTTCGACATGGATGAACAGCTGGATACACCATTTAATTTCCAGCAATTTAAGCGCATCTTGGTTTATACCAAACCCTATCAGTGGATTTTGATTCAAATGATGGTGTTGCTCATTTTGTGGGCGGGGCTTTCCCTTTTGACGCCTTTAATCATGCGTTCGGTGATCAACGATGCGATTCCTCAAAAGAATGTGGGCCTTTTGTTCTGGCTCGCGGCAGGTTATGTGGGCTTGATCTTGATTTCATCTGCCTTGAGCTACTTCAGAATGAGACAGATGAACTACGTGGGGCAATCCATTATTCGAGATATTCGCAAGGATATGTTTTTGCACTTGCAGCGCCTTTCATTTACGTACTTCGACTCGCGTCCGCACGGAAAAATTCAGACGCGCTTGATCAACTACGTTAACTCGGTTAATGACTTGCTTTCGAACGGCATCGTGACATCGATCGTAGATGTTTTTACCTTGATCATTATTTTGCTGTACATGTTTTGGCTCGATCCGCTCTTGACATTGATTTCTTTGGTGGGCCTGCCGGTGATGCTCGTGGTGGTTTTTGTTCTCAAAGGGAAGCAAAGACGAGCCCAACAACAAGTCAACGCAAAGTCCTCGAATCTTAATGCTTATTCTCAAGAAAGCATCGAAGGCATGGAAATGACGCAGCTTTTTGGTCGTGAAGCGATCAACCGTGAGATTTACCATGGACTGGGCGCTCAAATGAATCGTGCCTGGATGCATGCAGTTCACCTAAACATGGTCCTTTGGCCTTCGATTGATGTTATTTCGCGCTTGACGATCGTATTTTTGTACTGTGCGGCGGTCCTTTGGCTCAAAGGTCAGTATGCGGGGCCGACCAACATTGGTACCGTGATTGCTTTTGTTTCTTATGTTCAGCGCTTCTGGGGTCCGATGATTAATCTCGCGAACTTCTATAATCAGTTGCTTTCGGGCGCTTCTTATATCGAACGTATTTTTGAATTTTTGGACGAAAAGCCAGAGGTTGAAGACGCGCTAAATGCAGCCGAAATGCCTGAAATTAAGGGCGAAGTGCGCTTTGAGCACGTGACTTTCTCTTATGAAAAAGGCCATCCAATTCTCAATGACCTCAGTTTTACTGTGAAGCCTGGAGAGACCGTGGCGCTCGTCGGTGAGACGGGGGCGGGGAAGACGACGGTACTGAATTTAATCTCTCGCTTTTATAACGTTGACTCAGGGCGCATTCTGATCGATGGCATCGATATTTCAGAAGTGACCTTGGATTCTTTGAGAAGTCGCATGGGTGTGATGCTTCAAGATCCCTATCTCTTCCCAGTGAGCATCATGGAGAATATCCGCTATGGGCGTTTGGATGCGAGTGATGAAGCTTGTATACAAGCGGCCAAAGATATCGTTGCAGATCCTTTTATTCGTAAATATGAAAAAGCTTACGAGACGGAGATTCAAGAAAAGGGCGCAGGCGTTTCGACCGGTGAGCGCCAATTGATTTCTTTTGCCCGTGTGATGCTCGCAGATCCAGGTCTTTTAATTTTGGATGAGGCGACATCGGGTATTGATACGAGGACTGAACGCGCTGTGCAAGAGTCTCTCAATCGCCTGATGAAAGGTCGCACTTGCTTTGTCGTGGCGCATCGTCTGTCCACGATTGAACATGCGGATCGAATCTTTTACATTGGGCAAGGGGGCATTTTGGAGCAGGGAAGTCATGAAGAACTGCTTGCGAAAAACGGCTATTATGCGGCTTTGCATCGTGCCCAGCTCGACGAAATCAATTTGAGAAACGAAAAAAATGAAGCCCCAAAATGAAGCGCGGGCCCCAAAGTGACACGAAGACTCAAAAGTAAAGTGTAGGCCCTTTGGCTCAATTAAATTGAGTATTTGTTTTGACCTTCGCGAATCTGAAGCAGTTCTTGTTCGCGTGGATTGAGGTGTCGACATCAGATCCGTACGATGCTCGCCTTGTAGATCCACAGGAAAAAATAAAAAAAATATGCCAAAGGGCTTGACAGACTTCTAAGATGCATTAAAATACTTTTTGCTGCTCAGCAATTCGGGTGGTTAGCTCAGCTGGTTAGAGTACTTGCTTGACATGCAAGGGGTCGTAGGTTCGAGTCCTATACTACCCACGTTAAAAGAGGACTTAAGTCCTCTTTTTTCTTTCTGTTGGACTTTGTGCTCTTGCTGGGTGCTCTTGCTGGTAGCGTGCATGAAGTGAAGACACATAGATGCGCTTCGAATGTTTGAAGATGGAAATTTAGCTCAGCTGGTTAGAGCGCCTGCCTTACAAGCAGGAGGTCTCGGGTTCGAATCCCGGAATTTCCATTTTGTTTTATTTGATGTGAGAAACTTCATTTTACATCCGTCTTTTCATTTTCAATGAATGTTTCAATATTTAGTGCCGTTAAGACACGAGCGAAAGAGGTTTTATGGCGAGTCCATTTTCGACAAAGTCTAAGCAAGAACTCCTTGAAATTGTCCGCATGACCCAAGTGATGCCCATCAGCTATGCGGTGCGCATGAAAAAAGAAGAGCTCATCGCTTATCTTGAGCGCGTTTCCAACGGAGAATCAGAACCTATTGCGCCCGTCAAACGCGGCAGACCCTCTAAATCAGAGCAAAATACAGAAACTTTTGAAATGCAGGGGGAAATTGAGACTTCTGCCGACGCGACTTTGGAAAAAGAAAGCCGTGAGAGAGCGCGGAAAACAATAGCAAAGACTGCCTCGACTAAGACGGAAGCAGCTGAGCTGAAAACACCTCAAAAACCGTCGCGCGGACGACAAAAGAGCCGTTCAAAAAGCGGAGAGGTAGCGGATCTCCAAGCGGAAGATGTACAAGAGAAAAACAGTGGAGAGATCGAGGAGGCATCAGTCGCTCAGGCCTTTTCTGAACGCAAAACATCTGATCGTAAAACAAAAGAAAATCAACGCGGCCGAAAAAAGAAGATGACCGCAAGTGAAGAGGGTAGGGATCGCCGTGCTGCCCTTTCATCGCAAAGTGAAGCCCCCGTTTTAGCCCAAGAATCTGTGGAAACAGCTTTAGTCCAAGAACAAGATTCTCAAAAAGAGCCGGGGAAAAGGCGTGGCCGACGCAAGAAAAAAGCGGCGAATGATGAGCGTCAGTTGAGCAT
>JAEWGS010000028.1 GCA_023388205.1 Bacillota bacterium | reverse complement strand
CAAGATCGACCGTCGCCATTACAATTGTGCGGTCGGTGTACAAAAAGCGCTGCAGCGTTACCGTGAGCTCAAAGATATCCTTTCGATTCTCGGTATGGACGAACTGAGTGAAGAGGACCGTTTGGCTGTTTCTCGTGCAAGACGCATACAACGTTTCTTGTCCCAGCCCTTTTTTGTTATGCAGGAGAGTTCGGGCATCGAAGGACGTTATGTGCGAATTGAAGATACGATTCGCGGCTTTGAAGCGATTTTGGGCGGTGAGTGCGATCAGATTCCTGAGCCTTGCTTTTATATGAAAGGGGGCATCGAGGACGTCTTTGATGCTTATAAAGCGATGCCTGAGAAAAAGACGGTCAACGCGTTGGGACGCTAAAGGAGAGCCATGGCGAGCGGATTTCGTTTTGAACTTGTGACACCCTATGGGATGTTTATTGAAGAAAATGAGTGCTTGAATGTGGTCATTCCCGCTTACGACGGGATGCTCGGTGTCGAGCGAGGACATATGCCGCTGGTCGTTCCTGTGATCCCAGGTCCTGTTCGTGTCAAGACCGAAGGCGGCCTGCGTTCTTGTTTTGCTTCGCATGGCTACGCGGTTATTGAACCGGATGAAGTCGTCATGATTTCTTCTGCGGCGGAGTGGCCAGAAGAGATGGACTTGGAGCGCGCGCACAAATCTTTGGAACGTGCGACAGAGCGTTTAGCTAAGGCCAAAAGTGAAAAAAACAAGTCGCGAGCAGAACATGCCATTCGACGCGCTCAAGCGCGAATTCATTTCATTGAGGCTTATAGAGCTTCTGAGACAAAAATAAGTTAAGCGAAAACGTCCTTCCTCAAATTTGATGGCCGTCCCCGCTCCCCAAAAATCTGACAGCGCTTCATCTCAAAGCTCCGATGCCTTGGGGGAGTGAATTAGCTGGGGCAGCTTGGGCGGCTCAAGCTTTTGAGTTCAAGCTTTTGAGTTCAAGCTTTCTCTTAATCGTTTAATTTTTAGGATTCACCAGGCTCTTGACTGTTAAGCTGGCTTTGTAGCTTCAAAGCTTTGGCGTAGCAGATGCCACAGAGGGATTCATATTCGACGCGATCAACCCCGTCAATAGCGAGCTGCGCGCCCTCAAAGATGTAGTGACCATTGATTTTTCTCGCGTTAAAGATCGCCTTTCGGCCGCAGGCACAAACGGTTTTGAGTTCTTCAATTGAGTGGGCGAGGAGCATGAGCCTTTGTGATCCGCTGAAGGCTTCGCGGCGAAAATCTGAACGTAAGCCGTAACAGATGACCGGAATGTTGTCATCGATGACGAGCTCGAAAAGGGCGTCGCATTGTTCTCTGGATAGGAATTGGGCCTCGTCGACTAAAATACAGGCGATGGGGTGAGACGCATGTTCTTTGCGGACGATTTGAACCAGTTCCGTCTGTTCATCGAGCATGAGGTCCACATTACGTTTAATTCCGAGCCGGCTGACGACCGCACAGTCACCTTTGGTATCTTGCTTCGCTTTGATGAGATAAACGCGCATCCCGCGTTCTTCGTAGTTGTGGGCGACTTGTAGGAGATTGGTGGTTTTTCCAGAATTCATTGCGCCATATCTGAAATATAGTTTCGCCATGCATCCTCCAATGAGCTAATGACAGTAGACTTTATTTTAGCAAAGGGCTCTGCCCCTGCCCATGAAGACAAAAACGAGTTGAAAATGAGATAATAGGCGAACCTTTTTTATGGACCCTCGGGCATAAGAGGTCGCGCATAGGAGGTCGCATGGACAACAATTCAGAACACCTTTTGGATGAGACAAATTCGCTCGTAGATGAGACGAATCACCTCGCGGAAGAAAGGCAGCAGACCAAGGAGCCAGTCCAATCCAAGTGGCGTGTCAGACATCAGAAAAAGATTAAAAATCAGGCAGAAACGCCAAAAAAAATGTCCCTTTTCGCTTTTCCTTCAAAAGGTCTTTTGGCCTTGATGCTGAGCTGTTTATTCTTGTTCTTGGGCGCGACGCTGTGTTTTATCTATTTGGGCGCGCGTTACGCATTTTTGCCTCGGGGCATTATGCTGCGCCTGACGATCGTACTTGTTTTGCTTCAACTGATCTTTTGGGTGTCAGCGCTTTTGCTGGCGAAGTTGAAATGGGTACAGCTCCTGATTAGCATCTTGGCTTTGCTTTTAGCCGGAGCTTTGACTTTTGGTGATTTCTATTATTACAAAGCGGCACAGGCCTTGGCCTCGATGACGTCGAGTGAGGGCGAAGTGCGAGAAACGAAACTGAGCTATAGCGTTTTGGTTGCCAAAGATTCAGCTTTACAGTCAGAGACTGAACTTTCCGGGAAAAAATTAGCGGCACCGACCAAGTTAGATCCGACGCGCCTCAACGAGTATCTCAGCGGTTTGACAAAGGGGTACCACCTTGTCGAGACGATTTCTTATCTTGAGTCAGTGAAACTTTTGTTAAATCACGAAGTGGATGCAATGGTTTTGGCTTCGAACTGGCTTCAAACGATCGAAGAACAAGATCCTGATTTTCAGTCGAAAACGAGGGCTTTGCACAAAGGAGAACTCGTTACAAAGGTGAAACCCAAAGTCCGTGAAACGAAGCAAAATACGACACAAAAGCCCTTTAACATTTATATCTCAGGCAATGATAACTTTGGGGATATTGCTCAGGTTTCTAGGTCCGATGTCAACATTATTGCCACGGTGAATCCTGCATTGCGGAAAGTCTTATTGACCAATATCCCAAGGGATACCTATGTGCGCGTGACGGGCGAAGGGCAGGATCAATATGACAAGCTGACGCACGCCGGGCTTTATGGGGTGGAGACTTCGATGAGCACGATCGCCAAACTTTTGCAGACCAAGTGTGATCTTTATGCGCGCATTAATTTCGATGGACTCATTCGCCTGGTGGATGATCTGGGGGGAATCACCCTCGATAATCCCAGTGAGTTTACGGGTTATAACGGGACGACTTTTCAGAAAGGGCGCATTGAATTAGATGGACAAAAGGCCTTGGAGTTTTCTCGGGAAAGATATTCCTTGCCCGGAGGCGACTTTGACCGTGGGCGCCATCAAGAGCTGGTGCTCAAGGCGATGATTCATCAGATTTTGAGCCCAGAAGCTTTGACCCATATCGATTCGATTTTGGAACGTGTGAAGCAAAGTATTGATATGAACCTCACGATGAAAGAGATTTCGTCTTTGATACAGTTGCAATTGACGGAAGGTGGCGATTGGCAGGTCGAGATGCAGGCCCTTGAGGGGGAAGGTAGCATGGACCAGGTTTGCTACACGGCGCCAAATCAAAGACTCTATGTGATGATCCCAAATGAAGATTCACTTCAAAAGGTGTCGATGGCGATTTATAAGTTGTTGACCGCACGTTAATGGGCAGCGTCGCTGATCCAAAAAACAGACATGAAAAAGTGCTTGGATGACTAACTTGTGGACGCCTCGAACGTGCGGAGGCTTCGGCCGTGTGGACGCCTCGGTGAATCAGCGAGTGATGCTACTTGCCCCGAACAAAAGCCGCTTTTGAATGTCCTTGAAACTGTGCGTGATAGATATCTGCATAAAGACCACCTCGTGCTAAAAGCGCTTGATGCGTTCCTGACTCAACAAGCTGCCCGTGATCCATCACCAAGATGAGATCGGCGTCTAGGATTGTGGATAGGCGATGCGCGATGACGAAGGCGCTTTTGCCTTTCATCAGTTTTTGGAGGGCGTCTTGAATGTGTCGCTCGGTGTGTGGATCAACGTAAGACCCTGCCTCGTCAAGAATAAGAATGGGCGCATCCTCAACAAAGGCGCGCGCGAGACAAAGCAGCTGCTTTTGCCCTTCACTGAGATTGGCTTTTGCTCCGTTTAATTCTTGGTTGTAGCCTGCCTCAAATTGACGAATGAATTCATCAGCGTGACTATAATGAGCCGCCTTTTCAATCTGATCATGAGTGACCGGACGCCCGAGAGAAATGTTGTCGCGTACGCTTGCTTCGCGGATCCAACTTTCTTGGGCGACGTAAGCGAAGTGGCTGCGCAATTCGTGTAAATCCATCTCGGCAATATTCTTTCCGTCAAAATAGATGCCACCTTTTTTTAAGTCATAAAAGCGCATGAGCAGCTGAATGAGGGTGGTTTTACCAGATCCAGTCGGTCCGACGATCGCAATTTTTTGTCCGGGTTGAACGTCAAGGTTCAGGTTTTGAATAAAGGGAGCTTCGTTGTAGCTAAAGTTGACGTTATGAAATTGAATTCGAGGGACCCTTCGTTTGGACAGGGGCTTGGGCTCAGGCTCAGAGGCGCTTTCGGCAATAAAAGACTGGATGCGAAGAAAGGATGTTTGGGCGTTTTGAAACTCACTTAATACGTTTGAAATATCATTAAAGGGCTTGGCGTATTCTGCGCAGTAACTTAAAAAAGCGCCTAAAATACCGATGCTTAGATGTCCCTTGATCGCGAGATAAAAACCGAAGGTGGCGACAGCGGCGTAGAC
>JAEWGS010000066.1 GCA_023388205.1 Bacillota bacterium | reverse complement strand
GGCGATCCTCCGATGCCAGAAACCTGAAGCAGCTTCGACTGACTTCCCTGCGCATCAGCACCCTTGACCCCAAGCTCTTGAGTTTCAGCGCCTTTGGCCCCAAGCTCTTGGCCCGAACCATCCTTCACCTCGAGCCCTTGGCCCGTATCCCCTGTCGCCTCAAGCCCTTGCGGCTTAGCGCTATGCGCCACATCTTCTTGAGCCATCAGGGCTTCATCTTTTTGCACCCTAAGTCTGGCCTCTCGAATCTCCTCATCCAGCATGCGACAGTAGAGGTCATACCCGATCGCTTCCATCTGCCCGCTTTGTTCCGCACCAAGCAAATTGCCCGCGCCTCTCACTTCCAAATCTTTCAAAGCGATCTTAAGCCCTGAACCCAATTCCGTATATTCACGAATAGCGAGCAAACGTTTACTCGCATCTTCGGTGATCACTTTATCTTTGTGATAGGTGAAATACGCATAGGCTTGTCTCGGGCCTCGTCCAACACGCCCTTTAATTTGATAAAGCTGGCTGAGCCCATAGCGATCTGCATCCGCGACAATTAAGGTGTTGACGTTCGGCATATCGATGCCACTTTCAATGATCGTCGTACAAACAAGGATGTCCGCTTCGCCGCGCATAAACGTCTCGATCACTTCTTCGAGCTTTTGTTTTGGCATGCGCCCGTGCCCCGTTAAAATTCTCGCCCCTGGGAGGAGCTGATTTAACTTTGCGGCGACTTGGTCCATCTTTTCAACGCGATTATAAAGATAAAAAACTTGGCCCTGTCGATTGATTTCTCTCAAAATGGCATCGGCAATGACCGCCTCGTCATATTCCATCACGTACGTGCGCACAGGACGTCTATTTTCCGGCGCTTCTTCAATCAACGAAATATCGCGAATTCCAGAAAGAGACATGTGCAAGGTCCTAGGGATCGGCGTCGCAGAAAGAGACAAAACATCAACTTGCGGGTAACGTTCTTTAATCCCCTCTTTGTGATCGACCCCAAAACGCTGTTCTTCATCAACGACGAGCAAGCCCAGATCCTTGAACGTCACGTCTTTTGACAAGAGTCGGTGCGTACCAAAGACAATGTCGACCTCACCCTTGGCCAAAGCCTTGAGCGTCGCTTTTTGCTGTTCAGGACTGACAAAACGATTGAGCAAACGTACCGTCAAGGGAAAATCGCCCAAGCGCTTCATGAAGTTATCAAAGTGCTGCTGCGCCAAAACCGTCGTCGGTGCGAGTAAAGCCGCCTGCTTGCTGTCACAGGCCGCTTTGAACAAGGCGCGAAACGCGACTTCAGTTTTACCAAAGCCCACATCCCCACAGAGCAAGCGATCCATCACGCGCGGCTGCTCCATGTTCTCAAAAACCTCCGCCACCGCACGGATCTGGTCATCGGTTTCCTCGAAAGCAAAGCGATCCTCGAACTCTTTGAGCCAGGGACTCGAGGCGGAGAAGGCGTGCCCCTTGATGGCGCGACGCTTGGCATAAAGCTGAACTAAATCGGTCGCCAATTCGCGAATCGAGGCTCTTGCGCGAGCCTTGGCTTTGCTCCACTCTTGGCCGCCCAACTTGCTCAATTTGACGATGGAATCCGAGCCCGCACCCACATACTTTTGCAGCTGATCAATGTGATCCATCGAGATGAAGAGGGTATCGCCACCTGCGTATTCAATCTCAATATATTCCCTTTTGCTCCCATCTCGCTCGATCGGGCGAAGTCCTTTGAACCGGCCGATGCCGTGCATCTCATGCACGACATAATCACCCACCTTGAGCTCAGAGAAAAGCGAGATGGATGGACCACTTTTCTTGCGACTTTTCTTGCGCCTTTCTTTCTCGCCAAAGAGTTCATCCGCCGATTGAACAAAGAGCCCTGCGGCTTCGTACTCAAAGCCATGCGCCACATCGATCGGCAGCGTCACATCACCCAGCTCTTTATTCTTTTGCCAAAGGAGCGTTCTCAAGCGTTCTCTGCGTTTGGCTTCTTGGCAGAGCAAAAATGCTTGCTGGCCTTGCGCTTTGGCCGCCGTCAAAGCCTTGATCAAGCGATCCTCATAGCCTCTCCGATTTTCTGCCTCGCGCCCTCTAATTTGGATTTTTTCAGCCATGGGCAGGCCATTTCCGGAGGACAAAATTGACGCAAAGGCGAGGACCGTCCCCGATTCCATCAAACGCGTAAAAATTTCATTCCTCCGAAGTGAAATCTTTTCCACACCCGGCGGAATGCTGTGGCTGAGAAATAAGGGTTCTAGATCTTCGGCCTCCCGCGCACTCATTTGATCCAAACGGCGGCGCACCCGCTCAGGCTCATCCAAAATCACCACGAAGCCCAAAGCTTTCGCATAGTCTAAAAGCCCATAGCGGCCTTCATCCATTTCATCAAGCCAACGGTCAATGGCAGGAAAAGAAAGATGCTCATCGAGGCGTTCTGCATCCCTTAAATAAAGTTGTTCCACAGCCTCCGCCGCCTTGAGTTCCGCCCCTCTTGCAATCATCTGCTTGCGGGTTTCTTTCGCTTTTTGTCGCAATTTCGCAGCGAGTTTCTCTTCTTCTGCTTCACACAAAAGCACCTCGCGTGCTGGCCCAATATCCAAAGCTTGAAGTGGCATTTCGGATCTTTGAGTGCCAAGATCAAAGAGATCCATGCGTTCAATCAAGTCATCAAAAAAAGATAAGCGAATGCCCACCTCGCTCCGCCAACTTTCACCGTCGTACACGCCCTCAACCGGCACGATATCCATGATGTCGCCGCGCAGCGCAAACTGTCCCGCCTCCTCACAAAACGAACAGGCCTCATATCCGAGCGCAACGAGATTTTCGCGCAACTTTTGGGGTGAAATTTCTTGATCGATGGCTAAGCTTAAGCGTTGCTGTAACAAGCGGCGAGGATCAGGCAAGCGCGAGGCCAAAGCGGTCGAAGACGTCAAGATCAAGCGCCCCCTAAAGCGATCCTCGCTGGGCTTTGCGATCATTTGCGCCAAAGTAGACAAGCGCTCTCTTTCAACATTTCTACTCGCGGCGTCCAAGTCTAAAAAAGCCATTTCCCTCGCCCGAAATTCAGGCAAGGCTTCCCCCACATAGCGCCCGCAACTCAGCTGTGCATCTCTCAGGGCCAACTCATCACTCAAGACATAAAGCAAGCGCAGTTTCGGGACATTTTCCAATAGAGCTCGAATGAGAAAAGGCTTCATTGACTCACTCATTCCGGTGACGTTAATGGCGCGAAGCGCTGTATCTTTGAGCCCTTCCCCCGAGCGAAGGGGCAACGCTTCATACGCCGCCTCAACCAACCACTCTCTGAGTTTCACAAAAGCTTCATCGCGGTTGGGGGCCTGATAAAACAG